>CACLQQ010000010.1 GCA_902609095.1 uncultured Bacteroidota bacterium
AATGATAAACCGTTCATAGTTAGGAATAATCAAAACAACAATTCTGATAATCATTTTATTGGCATCAGGCTAAATGACTTAGACGCCTATGGTGCTGAGCTTACGTGTTATGCTCAAGATCTAATACAAAGCCGTTGTCTCTTACCTAATAGAGGATATTGTTCGACTTCTTCAAGTTTGATCCAGTTTGGATTAGGAAAGCGAAAAAAAATAGACTCAATTGAGATTAAATGGCCAGATCGAACGCTTCAAAATATTCAGGTCAATTCCATTGATACCATTCTCACTATAGTCAAG
Organism: uncultured Bacteroidota bacterium; assembly: GCA_902609095.1. Classification (GTDB taxonomy): domain Bacteria; phylum Bacteroidota; class Bacteroidia; order Chitinophagales; family Saprospiraceae; genus GYS-P2D. The sequence goes on from CACLQQ010000010.1 coordinate 298, forward strand.
AAGGGAGAAAAACAATATGAAAATAGGTCAAAGGAGGATAAGGCTTATATATTGATTAAAAATGAATTATCCTCTTATTCGCATGAAGAACCAAAAATATACGATTTCAATGTTCAGCCTTTGTTATTGCGGATATCAAGCGAAGACGGGCCTAGCGTAGCAGTAGGTGATCTAAATGGAGATAACTTAGATGACCTAATTATTGGTTCATCAGTAGGTTCCGAGACGTCAATATTTATTCAATCGGTTGATGGTTCTTTTGCAGAGGAGTCATTGAGGAATACAAGATCTACCGAAAATAGAGGAATACTGATCGCAGATCTAAATGGTGATAACTGTAATGATATCTATTTAGCTAACGGATCATCAGAATTCATGGTAGATAGATCCAAGAATGTGGATCAGTTGTTTTATGGAATCTGTAATGGTCAATTTGTTGAGACCGAGCTTACTCCTGACTCTATCGAATCTTCTGTAATCTGCGCAGCGGACTTTGATGCAGATGGTGATACAGACCTCTTTATTGGATCATCTATTTTCGGTGGATGCTTTCCTAAGATTCCAAAAAGTAGAATGCTTATTAATGAGAAGGATGGACTTATAGACAAATCGGATAGCTATCTTGACCAGACAGAAATCGGTATGATTAGTTCCGCCGTTGCCACAGATATGAATCAGGATGGTTGGGTTGATATTGTTTTGGCAGGTAAGTGGATGCCAATAACAATGCTTATCAATAATAAAGGCCAATCATTTAAAATTAGGGAGATTAAAAACTCCAAAGGGCTCTGGAACAGCATATTGCCTATTGATATAGGTCAAGATGGAGATATGGACTTCATAGTTGGAAATCAAGGAAAGAATGTAAAGTATAATTGGGATAATGAGCACCCAATAAAGCTTTACTACAAGGATTTTGATAGTAATGGATCTATTGACTTTTTTATGAGTCACTATGTAGATGGAGTATATAAACCTTATAATGTTAGAAATGACTTAATGAAGCAGTTTAAGTTTTTGAATCGTGAGTATAAAGACTTTGCTAGCTATTCTGAGGCTTCTACTAAAGATGTACTGTCGCACTTAAATACGGACAATATGGGTGTAATTGAGTTAGACTTGTTAGAGCACATAGCATTGATTAAAGATGGTGAGTCTTATGAGATCAAAGTGTTACCTATAATGACACAACTTAGTTCGATCTATGGGATGTCAGTAAGCGATGTAAATGACGGATTTACTGAGATAGTTTACACAGGAAATGAGTATGCTGGTGAAGTTTTTACTGGAAATAATGATGCTAGTGTAGGTGGTCTATTACTAATAGATCAAGAAGGTAACATCAATCATGTTCCACTATCTGAATCAGGATGGTTTACTCAAGGGAATACGAAAGGTTTAGCAACTTATAGAGGAGCTGATCAGATAAATTATATTGTTACTCGTAATGATGATACACAAGTTATACTTAGAAATACTGATAGAAAAGAACAAGACTTTATAGACGTACCTGCTCACGTTCATACAGTAGCTTTAATCTCTGATCAAGATTCTGTGTTAGTTCACACAGGATTGAGCTCTGGATACCTAAGTCAATCGAGCAGGACATTTGCAATACAAAAGCACATCAATGAGGTTGTAGCTCATAAATTTGATGGTAGCAAAGAAATAATTTATGAGAGGAAGTAGATTACTAATGTTCATACTGGCTGCATATTTTATAGTTGCGTGTAACACATCTTCTGTAAAGGACTTTAAGTTCATGGAATCTGACAAAACTGGGGTTACATTTAATAATCAGATTCCTAATTATGATTATATCAACATATTAAATCATGAGTACCTCTATAACGGAGGTGGTGTGGCTGCTTCAGATATCAATAAGGACGGACTGATAGATTTGGTTTTTAGCGGCAACCTGGTAGACAATGCGCTTTACTTGAATCAAGGTAATTTTGAGTTTAGCGATGTGAGCCTTTCATCTGGAATTACCGCAAAAGGAGCATGGTGTACCGGGGTTACAATTGTTGATATTAATGACGATGGCTGGTCGGATATTTATTTTTGTACCAGCTCCTTTAATGCCTCAACCGAGTCTTCTAATTTGTTATTTGTCCATCAAGGATTAGATGATAGTGGAACACCCATCTTCAAAGAGCAAGCTGCAGACTATGGACTCCAATCAGGTAAGAGCAGTATGCACGGTCATTTCTTTGATTATGATAGAGATGGAGACTTAGACCTATATTTATTGAATAATGTTTTAGACTTAAGCAGTCCTACAGACTATAGATACAAGAGAGTTAATGGTGAGGCGCCAAATAACGATCAGTTATTTGCTAATGATGGTAGTGGGAAGTTCACGGATGTCAGTGCTGTTTCGGGGATTACGATAGAAGGTTATGGCTTAGGAGCAGCTATAGCTGATTATAATTCTGATGGATGGTTAGACATATATGTAGCTAATGATTATGTCACCAATGATATACTTTATATCAATCAAAAGGACGGTACATTCAAGAATGAGATAGGGCAGCGATTAGATAAACAATCTAAGTTTTGCATGGGTGCCATAGCAGCAGATTTTAATAATGACTTGTCATTAGATATCGTAACCTTAGATATGCTTGCCATGGATAATGATAGGCTGAAGCAATTGTATGCAGCCAGTTACTACCCAAATGTTTATAATAATTCACGGTATAAGTATGAAGAACAAAATGTCCGAAACATGTACCATGCTAATGACGGTACAGGTAACTTTAGTGAGCAAGGATATATTGCTGGACTTACAGCCTCTGACTGGAGTTGGTCTCCATTAGCTGCAGATTTTGATTTGGATGGAGATGAAGATTTATATGTGACTAATGGTTTTCCAAAAGACATTACAGATTTAGATTTTATCAATTATCGAAAGAGCAGGAGTATGTCACTCCAGCGTCAAGAATTGCTCGATGCGATTCCTGAAGTCAAGATTTCTAATCAGCTATTCATTAATGATGGTGCTTCATCATTTAGCAACTCTACTATCAATAGTGGCTTAGATAGACCTTCCATCAGTCACGGTGCTGTTGCAGTTGATCTTGATAATGATGGAGATCTGGATATTGTGACTCATAATCTAAATGAGACGGCAAGTATTATTCAGAACCATATCGATTCAGTGGGTTTGACTATTGAAGTAGATCCTTCTCTAAAATGGAGCCATAGGGTGGGAACTCGGATAGAAGTTACCCAAGGTGTTCAAAAGTTGACAAGGCAATGGATGCCGTCTCATTCATATCTGTCATCTATGGATGCTCCCTTGTTATTTGGAGGAATTGATCTATTCGGTTCAGTTGCGATTAATATTTACTGGCCAGACGGTAGCGTACAAAATGAGCAGATTACTGATATATCAGGAAGGAAAATAATAATCTCCAAATCTAATAGTATCCCATATCAAGCTGCTGAAGATCGAATTAAGAATACTTCAATCAACAGTCTCGTTGCCAAAGAATCAACCGTAGATAGGAGAAGCGACTTTGATTATCAAAAGACTATTCCAATTGGCTATCATGATTATGGATGCCCGATGATTGTTACCCCTGAGTATCTTATGCTGGCTCATCCAAGAGACAGAAAAATCTATAAACTGGATCAACAAGGCGAGCTGATTGATAAATACTTTCCTAATCAGTTTTTAACTGAACTTCAATTAGGAGATATTGACAGAAACGATACAGATGATATCATTTATAGCGGGCTGAAGGAAAATGGTGAGACCGTATTCGGCTATTATCCTTCAGGCATATCATCTAATAAAATTCAATTAGATCTTTCCCTCCCGTTATCCTATAGATTTGAGCTCGACGACCATAACCAGGATGGACAATCTGACTTGATCTACGTAGCTTATCCTTACAAAGGATCTTATCCAGATGGTAGCTATATTCTTGTCATCAATGATATCCTTGGACAAGCTGAAATTGCTGATACCCTTTCATCTCCAGGAGTAATCAGAGATGTCCTATTGAAAGATATCGATGGAGATGGAGATCGTGATATTATTGCAGTTGGACATTGGATGGCACCAACTATATGGTTGAATAATTCAGGCTCCTACAGCAAGCAAGAATACGATTTAGATAATTATTTTGGTCTATGGAATAGTATAGATTTATTATACATCGGTGAAGATGGTTCTGTCTATTTTGGTTTGGGTAACATCGGACAGAATACTGCTTTGAGTTCTGTGTCACCAACTATAGAAATGGTTTCTAAAGATATTGATAACAATGGAACATTAGATCCAATTGTAGGATTTACATATGGAGCTGACAAGCGATTTATTCCTTATGACCTTCGTGACGACTTAGTAATGCAGGTCCCATCTCTCAAGAAAATATATGGGAATTATCACGATTACTCTGATATAGACTACGACGACCTTCTCAAAGATCTTAATGCTGAACCTACTCATCTCGTTAATTACGTTCAATCATCCATATTATCAGTTTATGGAGCTAATGCCAGTATTCAACCTTTACCTACAGAAGCTCAAATAGCACCAGTATATGCTATGGAATATGTAGGTGAAATTGAAGAGTTAATAGTAGTAGGTAATACTATTCAAAATCGTGAGTTCTGGGGTAGTTATACAAGCAGTGATGGATCCGTTTACTCAGAATCAAACGGAACCTGGAAATATCAAAAAGAAAAGTCGGTTGCTATAAGAGCAGAGGGCGAGGGAAGAGAAGTTGTAGAGTGGAATGGTACAATTTTGATTGCTTATAGAGATGGTCGCCTCGAACAGTTAAATCTGTCAGATGAAATGGTTCAGTAATGGCATGGGTACAGCTATTATTTTATTTTTAGCCTGTAGCCCAAATAGCTCAATTGACCTAAATCAATTACAAAAGGATAGGATTAATGAACTTTATGAGAAATCCTTATCCCAGCTATCTTATCCCTACCACAATCAACTCAAAGCAGATGAATTGTTAAAGCAAATTCAAGGTGTCCCAGAGCGGTTAACACTGAGCGTTAGATACGATATAGCTCATGAATATCTCAAAGCAGGAAACAACAAGAAAGTTATAGAATTAGTGGAATCTTACCTAACTGACAAGGCTATCAGCCGAACTAACTACAAGTACTATCGCTTATTAGCCATGGCGTATTTAAGACTTGGAGAACAGGAGAATTGTATCATTCATGGAGGTCATGAAGCTTGTATCGTTCCCATTGCTACCACGGCAATTCATAAGCAGTCATCTGGATCCTATAAAGCATATGATTTGTACTTGAAGCTTGTAGATATAAAGCCCTATGACACAGAGACTATCTGGTTATTGAATATCGCCGCAATGGTCACAAATCAACATGATGAATTGCCTTCTCAATGGAAACGTAAATTGGAGCAGTGCGATGTAAGCTATCCAAGATTTCAGAATGCTGCACATCAGTTAGGTGTTGCGGATATAACTCATGCAGGGGGAAGTAGTATGGAGGATTTTAATAATGATGGCCTATTGGATTTACTCACTACTTCATGTCATCTTGATGAGAGCATGATCTATTATGAACATACTGGTTACGGCTTTCAAGATGTTGCTAAGAAATATGGAGTTCAAGGTTTAGGTGGGGGCTTGAATTTTCTTCAAGGAGATATTAATAATGACGGCTATCAAGATATTCTGGTTCTAAGGGGTGGTTGGTTGCAACAATATGGTCAGTTTCCAGTTTCACTATTAATTAATGATACTCATGGAGGCTTTATTGATCAGGCTGATCAATGGGGATTAGATATATCACATCCAGTACAGACAGGGGTAATACGTGATTTTGACTTAGATGGAGATCTGGATCTTTTTATAGGATATGAAAGCACAGCAGCAATTCAGAAAGCCGCGGTCCTCTACTTGAATGAGACAGGTACATTAGTTAAATCCATTCTTTCTGATGAAGCTATTGTCGGATGGATAAAAGGATCGGTTTCTGCGGATATAGATCGCAATGGATATCCAGATGTATATATATCAATAAAGGGAGATAAGAATAAGCTATTATTGAATCAAGGTCCAGATCACAAAGGTAATCTTATTTGGGAAGAGGCAAGTGATTCATACGGAGTGTCTGAACCCATAGAAAGCTTTACTTCCATGTTTTTAGATATTGATAATGACGGCTGGAGGGATTTAATTGTTTCTTCCTACGACAACAATGATCCGAGGACAGTATCAGAGACTGAGTATCGCAATATATCAGGTGATACCGCCAGACTCAATCCTTTATACATCTATAAAAACAAAAATGGTAAATCGTTCGAGGAAGTCAGCAAGGATTATGGTCTCACGGATGACTTGTACGTCATGGGAGCTAATTATGGTGACATAGACAATAATGGATTTCTCGACTTGTACTTTGGGACAGGAGATTTCGATATGTGGTCTGTTATGTCGAATCGGCTTTATATGAATAATGATGGCTTAACATATGATGATGTAACATGGTGCAGCCGTCTGGGATCAATTCAAAAAGGTCATGGGGTAAGCATGGGAGATCTCGACAATGATGGGGATCTGGATCTATATCATAATATTGGAGGCGCTGTAGAAGGTGATATCTTCCAAAATGCATTGTGGATTAACGAAGGAAATAATAGTTCATGGATTACTCTGAGGCTCAGAGGAGTTGACGCTAATCACTTTGGGCATGGAGCATCGGTTGCGGTTTATACTGATAAATTCCCAGAAGGGATACATCGAGAATGTGGTACGGGAGGAAGCTTTGGGAATAACAGTATACAGATGGAAATTGGCTTAGGTGAGAGTACTTTGATCGATTCAGTAGTTGTTTCTTGGCCATGGTATAAACCATCGAGTGATAGATACGTTGCCTTAGGACTAAATGGAGTATATGAACTTGTAGAACAAAGTTCAGAAGCTATTTTGCTCGTGACTCCTGAAAGCTCCCTATGAGAAGAATGCTACTCTTTCTTTTTTGTGGAATCACATCTTTGGGTTGCTTCACAGAGTCAATAGATAGTTGGGAAACACCAATTCCAGATATTGGGTCTCATGGCTCTCCCCAGATGGCAGATATTACGGGTGATGGATTTGTTGATGTAATATTAGGCACTGGTCAAAATGAATTTCAGCCTTCCAAGCATGGGATAGTGGCTCTCGATGGACTTTCTGGTGATACTTTGTGGACACATCCTTGTATCGATCAGATGTATGGTTCAGCAGTTTACTTGGATATTAATAGTGATGCTACATTAGATGCCTTAATGGTTGGTCGTGATAAACAACTATATGCTATAGACGGTAAAACTGGAAAAGATTTATGGGTATATGAACTTTATTCTAATCAGTATGACCCACTTGGGCTTGCAAGATTTAATTTTTATAATCCTTTACGTCTTGAAGATTTGGATGCTGATGGGGTTGAGGATTTCATGATAATAAATGGTGGTAATGTCAATGCTATACCAGGCGATACGATTAATAGATACCCAGGGGTTTTGCTAATCACGAGCGGTGCAAATGGAGATGTTATTGTTGCTGATACGATGCCTGATGGCAAGGAAAGTTATATGACACCAGCAATGTATAGGGATGGTAATGGAGCTTGTCATATTTTATTTGGTACTGGAGGAGAAAGTGTTACTGGAACGCTATATACAGTGCCATTTGATTCTCTCTTGGGCGGAAGTATACAGTCTGCCCAAAGTATTTATTCGATTAACAACGGGCATGGGTTTATCGCACCACCTGTAGTTTCTGATTTCACCAATGACGGATATGATGATTTCGTAATTTTGGATCATGGTGGAGAGGTTATTTTATTCGATGGACAGAATAGAGATCAGCGATGGAAGGTGGTTTTAAATGATATAGAGCTGAATGCACAAGCTACGCCGGGTTACTTTAACGGCGATGGTACATTAGATCTATTTGTCAATGGAGCTAAAGGTACTTGGCCAAAAAATACAGGATCATATCAGTTTTTTATTGATGGTGTCACAGGTGAAATTATTGAAGAGTTTAATGTGGGCTGTGCAGGTTTTGCCAGTGCGGTGAGTATTCCATCATCAGAAAATACTGAATTGAGTGCCGTGCTGTTACCAGTCAATGAATATGACTGCCGAAGGAACAACACTTTTTATACTACAACATGGCTTCAATATTTTTCAATTGATACTTCATATCAACTAATGGCTACCTTAGAGGCAGGCAAAAATATTAGTAGCACTCCTTGGGTTGGTGATATAGATTTTGATAATAAGATGGATATCGTCTATGTGGTCAATGCTAATGTCAGATTAATTCAAGAGTTTTTAGGGATGAAGATTAAAAGATTAGAAACTGATATTATATGGACTCCTGAAATGTTTTGGGATTCCTATTTAGGTCCTAATACTGATAGCCGATTTGATTTCCATAAATCATCAGTTAATGAATAGATTTTTGATTATAGCTGTGGCCAGTTTTGCGCTGCCTTCATATCTTTTTGCTCAATCTGAACTAAGCTTGTCAGAGTGTGTCACACGGATTGAACAGATATTTGATAAGGCAGTATATGTAGCTCCGACGATAGATCAGGACCTAATATGTAACTGTAACCTTGCATTGGGAGATATCGGTACAAGTTTAGATGGCATATTGAGTCCAGTGAGATTAGGGTACATAGAGTATTCGGACTATGCACTTATTCTATTAGAAGCCTACAGGATTACCTCGGGAGGCGCGGAGATAAAAGAGGTGATTGCAAATACCAGTGAAATTGAAGAGGAATGGGTACTAATAGGAGAAATTGGTAGTGACGAAGAGCTTGCTACAGTTAGTGGATATATTAATGATGGCATAGAAGAATCTGGAATAATCGGTGCAACGATCATAATCGAAGGTACCAATGTTGGAGAGATTTCGAATGATATAGGGCAGTATGAGTTAACACTCCCAAAAGGAAGATATAACTACACGATTAGCGCATTAGGATATGAACTGTCAACGGGGAGTATAGAGGTTGTAGGTTCGGGTGAATTGGATGTGTTCATGATGAAAGAGGCCATCTCTTTGGATGAGGTGGTTATCAGTGCACAAACAGATGAAACTGGTGTCAACCAGAAGTTAAGTGGTGTAGAGAAGTTGAGCATACAAGACTTACAGAAATTACCTGCATTAGCAGGTGAGATTGACGTAATACAAAGTATACTTCTCCTACCGGGAGTAAGTAGTGTTGGGGAAGGTGCTTTAGGTATAAATGTAAGGGGAGGTACTGTTGACCAGAACTTGGTATTGCAAGAAGGCTTAACGCTATTTAATTCTTCACACTTGTTGGGACTATATTCAGCCTTTCATCCAGATATACTAAAGAGTGTAGAACTCTATAAGGGAAGTATACCAGCTGAGTATGGAGGAGCATTGTCCTCAGTTCTCAAAGTAGAGATAGCTGATGGTGACTATCAAAAGTTTAGTGGGAAAGGTGGATTAGGGATAATCTCTAATCGTCTGATGCTGACCACTCCAATTATCAAAGGTAAATCCAGTCTGCTAGTCGCTGGGAGGAGCTCCTATAGTGATTGGATATTCAACTCTCTGAACCTTGTAGAATTACAGAATAGTTCAGCACAATTCTACGATGTAACAGCTAAGTATAGCCACCGATTAGGAAATGGGAAGGTTGAGTTGATAGGATATACGAGCTATGATCAATTCAGGTTTGATGAACGATTCGATTATAGATGGAGTAATCAGGGCCTTAACGCAAACTTTAATTATGCTTTGAGCGATCAAATAAGTTTAGACATTGATGCCTCATACAGTGATTATCAAAGTACGTGGCACGAAGATGGCCCAAGACTTTTTGAATTGGATAGTGGAATCTCAAAGATCCATGCTAAACCAATCCTAAATATTGAAACGGATGATCATTTTATCAATGTGGGATCAGAGATAAATTTCTACGATATAAATCCTGGAGACCTCACGCCAATGAATGCTGAATCTCCAACAGAGTCCATCCTATTAGAAAATGAGAAGGGTAGAAGTATTGCCTTTTTTATTGAAGATGAATACGATCTCAATGATAAGTTATCTATTTCAGTAGGACTAAGATATAATATCAATCAATATCTGGGTCCTCTTACTTACAACACTTATCAAGCCGATGCGCCTATTTTAGAGAGTAATATTACCAGTATCGTAACTGCAACTGACGGTAGCGTTATTAGTTCGAAGAATATTCTCGAACCCAGAGCATCTATCAGATATAAGATGTCTGAACGACAATCGATTAAATTGAGCTACGCTAAGACGCACCAGTTTGTGAGTTTACTCTCCAATTCTGTGTCAGTGGCGCCGATCGACGTTTGGCAGATTAGTAATGATTACATCCCGTTACAGGAGTCCCGTGGATATTCTATAGGCTATGCGGCATTATCCGAAAATGAAATGTGGGATCTTTCAATTGAGGCATTCTATAAAGACATGAACTCTATTATTACCTATAGAGACCAGGCAGACCTTCTCATCAATGATCAATTAGAAACAGAAGTAACTTCTGGCTTAGGGAGGTCATATGGTGTAGAATTATCAATAGAAAAGAAATTCGGTAGACTGGAGGGAAGATTCGGGTATACATATGCGCGTACCTTCAATCGAACAGATAGTCCTTTCCCAGAAGAACAGATTGACAATAATGAGTGGTTCAATGCCAACTTTGACAAACCACATGATCTAAGTATAACAGGATTATACAAGATTACCCAGAGACATCAATTTTCGGCATCGTTTTCTTACAGCACCGGCAGGCCAATAACGGTACCTATTGGAGCTATTAACGTAGGTAATTTGTTTAACATACCGACTTATACAGGACGAAACGATATCAGAATTCCAGATTACCATCGACTTGATATCAGTTATACCATTAAGAAGAGCTATAAAAAAGATCAAAGAGTAAGAAGTAGTTGGACGTTTTCCGTATACAACCTGTATGGCAGAAGGAATCCATTCTCTATATTTTTTACTCAATCACCTACTCAAAGACCTCAGGCCAATCGATTGTCGATTCTTGCCAATCCGGTTCCTTCAATCACCTATAATTTTTCATTCTGATGAGTATAGAACAATATATAATAATAGCGATCTCGGTATTATGTATGTCGGCATGTGTGGATGTTATAGATTTTGATACTCCCGACGCAGAACGTATTGTAACAATAGATGCATCAATTACAGCGTGGGAACCGGTACATACTGTATTATTATCAAATAGCGGCAGATTTGACATTATAGAAGGTCCAGCTGATTTGGCGATCGTCGGTGGAACTGTATTTGTAACTGATGGTCAGGGTCAACGGTTTGATTTTGATGAATTGATAGAGGGCGAATATGTAAATACTTCCTTGATCCCGGTGGCAGGTGGTAGTTATCAATTAACTGTTGAGATTGATGGTGAAGTTTATCAGTCCAACTTTGAGACGATGCCTCAGGCAGTTCCTGTTAGTGAATTATCATTTGACTATTTCTCTCGAGACCTTAATAATACTGCAGGTAATTTGGTGCAAGGTGAGTTTGTCAGGGTTAAAGCAAGTTCTAATATTCGAGCTGGTGAATACCTCAGATATCGAGTAGATGGCACCTATCAGTATAACGAGAGGGCTAGTCCTCGGAATTTGAATCCTCAATTCTGTTATGTTGATGAAACCGTCGATATTAATCTCAATGTGATTGCTAATGGTAGTGATTTTACTCAAGGGATCATTAATAACTTGGAGATATTAGAATATGGGGTGGACTATAAGTTTAACCAAAATTATTGTTTCACCGTAACACAAGGTTCAATTAATGAGGCGGCTTATACCTTTTGGAGAGCTGCAGCTGATGAGTTTGGTCGTACTGGTGATATTTTCGAAACACCACCTTCACAGTTGCGAGGTAATGTGTTCGGTTCGGGTGATTCTGAAAATGTGATTGGAGTATTTCAATTGATTAATGAATCAAGCGCACAGCTATTAATCAATACATCGGAGGTCGGCTTCCCAAGATCTAACTGCTCTTTTAGAGATGAATTTGAAAGTTGTACTAATTGCTTAGTTCTCAATAGAAGTACTTTAATTAAACCATTATGTTTCGAATAATTATTCTCAACATCTTATTGATTTCCACTCAGCTCTTATTCGGACAGGCTGGCTCTATTTATACTGATAAGCCATTCTATTTTGAAGGAGACCAAATCAACTATAGCTATAATGGTTCGACATCAATAATTGTTGAAATATATGATCAGAACGGGATCGTTGATCGGGAGCTAAGTTTATTGAGCCCGGCATCAGGTGAGCTTCAATTGTCTGAGAATAAAAATAGTCAATGGGTTTTGCTTCGAGCCTATCAGTGGAATGCAGAAGCCAGCGTGCACTTGGTGGAGCAGCGATTTATTCCAGTTTATGGTTCTGATGTAATTAATGATATCAAGATTGATCTAACTGCCATGAATCAGGGCAATATCGCATCACACCATAATGCAGGTAGTTCAATTGATATCAACCTGCCAGGCAGCAGAGATTCTTGGATTTTGAGTGCCGCTTATGCAGAGGTGACAGATGAGATTTATAAGGATTACCCCTACGGTGTATCCTACTACGCTGATGCCTTAACTGAGGAAGCCATAAATATAGCTGTTGAAGTGCCTAATAACCATAGCAATGGTCTTCATGGGTTGTTTAACTTATCAACGGGTCAGACCACTTTTGGTCGTGTTAAAGGAGATGGTACAATCTTGATGGTTCCTCTCTATACCACTAAAGATGATTTAAATGGATTGTGGAGTATGATCACGGTTCCAAGTATTGGATCAGTACAGGCATCAACACCTGTATTTATATCCAGTAATAGATTTCTTGATCTGCCTAATTGGCCCAGTACTTCGCCGGCTAAAGTGGAGAACTTAGGGGCCTTATATAGAGATCATTTAGAGTTGCGCCAAATTAATATGGTTTTTGCTAATAAACTCGCAGCTCAGATGGAAAGCAGCCCACTAAGTTCTATAGAGCCTGACCGAAGTTTCAGAGTAGAAGATTTTGTCAGGTTCCAAACAACTAAGGAGTTTTTTGAAGAGGTGGTATCCGCTTCTAAAGTAATAGAGAAAGATGGCCTATTAGATGTCAGATTATTAGCTAATAATAAGAAGTATGCCGATGCTGCACCACTTACAATCTATAATGGTCGGATCTGTGGTGATATAAATGAGATTCTTAATTCCAAGATTGATGAGGTTACCGTTTATTTTAAGACGCAACGTCTATTGGAGGAATTTGGAATAACAGGACGTAATGGAGTAATGATAGTTAATTCTGAAGAGAATAACATATGTTCAAATTCCTCAATCGAACTGCTTGATAGTTCTACTGATCTCAAGAATCACAATGTTTTTTTCAATCATGTATTGATACGTGAGGAGTCCTCAGGCAGTACCAATCGCTATCGATTCAATGACCTCAGGAATACTTATGTCCAAATTTCTATCGATCGAAAAGGGAATGTGCTAAAAGGAAATGTATTCTATAAGGCAACAGGTAAAAATCTGAAGTAGTAACGTCACCAATCATTCAGATAGATTATTCTTGTCTTTCATTTTTGTAGGTAGACTTTATCCCTTATCTTAATAGGATTGAGTAGAACTATGATAGATGGAATAGCTAACTTGAAAACTCTCTTTTTTCTCTTTGTATTATTGCACTCATGTCAGAGTATATATGAGGATATATCAATAGATCCTTCTGATCTTCCAGAAGTAGTTGATTATAATTTCCATGTAAAGCCAATCCTATCAGATAGGTGTTTTAATTGTCATGGTCCTGATGAAGAGTCTCGTAAAGCTAATTTAAGACTTGATATTGAAGACTGGGCTAAAGGGAAATTAGCCGGAGGACAAGGAAGAGCAATTGTGGCTGGTAATGCCAAGTCAAGTGAATTGATCAAGCGCCTTCTTTATCACGATCCAGACTTAGTAATGCCACCACCTGAATCTAACCTCTCATTAACACCATATGAAGTAGGTATCCTCGCTAAATGGATAGACCAAGGAGCTGAGTGGAAAACTCATTGGGCCTTTGTAAAACCTTCTAAACCAGAAGTTCCTAACAGTTCTCAATACATGGCTTCCAATGAAATAGATTATTTCATCCATGAAAAGCTATCTGATACTGAACTCTCTCCTCTAGAAGAGGCAAAGAAGGAAACGTTGTTGCGTAGGGTATATTTTGATTTAACGGGATTGCCACCATCCCCATCAGATATAAGAGATTTTTTAGACAGTGATGACCCTAATGCTTACGAGCATATAGTAGATCAACTATTGTCAAGTACAGCATCTGCAGAGCGATTGACAACGGAATGGTTAGATGTCGCAAGGTATGCAGATTCCCATGGATTGCATGCTGATGGTTATCGTATGATGTGGCCTTGGAGAGATTGGGTGATAAAGGCATTTGAGAGTAACATGCCCTACGATCAGTTCATCACTAAACAGTTAGCAGGTGACCTCCTACCTAATGCTACTAAAGAAGATATTCTTGCCACAGCATTCAATAGGAATCATGCGATGACTGCAGAGGGAGGAGCAATAGATGAAGAATGGAGACTTAACTATGTATGGGATCGTACCGAAACAATGTCAACAGCATTAATGGGCCTTACAATGGGTTGTGCCAAGTGTCATGATCACAAGTATGACCCATTCAGTCAAAAGGAATATTTTGAGCTGACTGCATTTTTCAACAATGTACATGAGCTGGGGATGACTGGCGATGATGGTAATTATGGCCCTATGTTATTGCTCACCACTCCTGAGCAAGAGGCATCTATTGCTCAGGTTAATGCCTCAATTAAGGAGAAGTTAACTGAATTAGAAAATCAAAATTTTGATATCGATCAGGTAGAAGCTTACATCAATGGCTTAGGTGGCTCCTCTCCTCAGCGCATAGGACACTATCCTCTGGATCGAGTCAATACTAAGGTTGATGACAATGGAAACAAACGATTATATTTTGACAATAATAGGCAGATTACATCTCAAGGTACGGATAGATTAGTCTCAGGTCTCAATGGGATGGCGATACAGTTTACTAAAGATTATAATGAGCTTCACATTGATGATTTGAAACCATTTGGTGGTTTGTCCCCATTCTCTGTAGGCATGTGGATCAAGACCAGTCAATTGGACTCTTCCAAGACACAAACCTTGATTGGTAATACGGGTGAGAAGAATAATTTCTGGAGGGGATGGGATTTCTATTTGGATGGTCAAAACCACCTGAATGTTCGATTGATTCACTCCTTGCCTCACAATTACATCCATGTTACGAGTGAAGAGGCTGTTGATATTGAAACATGGACTCATGTTGCATTTACATATGACGGGACTCAGCGAGCAAAGGGACTTCGGGTATTGATGAACGGCACACCTCAAGAGAAGAATATAGAGTTCGATAATTTGTATAAGGATATATATCCGATTCAGGTCGCTTCTCATGTACCATTTGATAGACCATTGCGAATCGGTAAGTCTTATCGGAATTATACTGGTGAGAACGGTATCTATTATGGCCTCATAGATGATATCAGTGTATATAAAGAAGAGATGTCGCCATATGAGCTCAGTATAGATGCGGGATTAAATGTTCAAGGAATAAAAGATGCCGTAACAAATAGAAAAGATTCTAAATACGCTAATCTTAAGAATGAACTAAAATCTCTACTCAGTGAAAGAAATAAGATCATTGATCCAATTGATGAAATCATGGTCATGAGAGAACGAGAGACTCCTCGTACGACTTATGCGTATAATCGAGGGGAGTACCTACACCCAATGTATGAGGTAGAGGCCAGCACTCCTGAGGTGTTATTAGGCCTTGGAGATTACCCTCAGAATCGCTTAGGATTATCACAATGGTTGTTTGATCCTGACAACCCTTTAACGGCTCGGGTCACGGTAAATCGGTATTGGCAATTGATCTTTGGGAGAGGACTGGTCACCACTCCAGAAGACTTTGGAGTTCAAGGATCGCTACCGACCCATCCAAGGCTTTTAGATTGGTTATCTACCAGTTTTATTGAGTCCGGATGGGATATCAGAGCACTATTGAAGAAAATGGTGATGAGCAGTACCTATAGGCAATCATCGATTGGTTCAGAGAAGGATATGCAGATTGATCCTGAAAACAACTACTACGCTCGAGGAGGAAGCTATAGACGTTCTGCTGAAATGATAAGGGATAATGCATTAGTTGCTAGTGGATTGTTAGCCGCAGATATTGGTGGTGAAAGTGTTAAGCCTTATCAACCAGAAGGTCTCTGGATAGAGAAAGGAAATTTCTCACGAATCTTATTGAGATATCATGCAGACCAGGGCGATAGTCTATATAGAAGGAGCCTATATACATTTGTCAAGAGAACATCACCGCATCCTATGATGACAACCTTTGATGCGCCTAATCGAGAAGTCTGTACTGTGAAGAGAGAAATTACTAATACGCCCTTACAGGCACTGGTCCTCTTGAATGATCCTCAGTTCGTTGAGGCTGCCAAAGTAATGGCACAGCGTATCCAATATGAAGGTGGCGATTCAATAGAGCAGCAGATCAGTTATGCGTATCTGTGTGCCTTAGGTAGGCAGCCTGATGATGATGAATTGAGAATTACAATGAATCTATTTAAGGATCAGCATGAGTTTTATGAACAAAACAAGAGGGATGCTGCGTCATTCTTGAATATTGGAGATTATGAGTTAGACCCCAAGCTGGATTTAGAAAGAACAGCTGCCCTTGCTGTTGTTTCTAATACACTCTTAAATCATGATGAAAGCTATATAAAGAGATAATATGTGTGACTATTCTTGCCATAATTATAAACAACAGTTTACACGACGAGATTTTTTAAGTAAATCAAGTTTAGGCTTAGGAGCATTTGCCATGGGGAGTTTGTTAGACCCAGATTTACTGGCTCGTGGTAGGAATCTGCTGGGTAGAGTGCCTGGTCCTCATTTCATGCCGAAAGCAAAGAGGGTTATATATCTATTCCAAAGCGGTGGTCCATCACATTTAGAGCTATTTGATTATAAGCCACTTCTCAATAAGCTGAACGGTCAGGAAATTCCAAATGATATAGTTGGTGGGCAGCGACTGACTGGGATGTCGGCTGGACAAGGGTCTTTTCCATTAGTAGGAAGTCAGTTTGCATTCAAGCAACATGGTGAAAGTGGAGCATGGGTTAGTGAACTTATGCCATACACCGCCTCCATCGTTGATGATTTATGCTTTATCAAATCAATGCATACTGACGCAATTAATCATGATCCTGCTGCAACGTTTATACAGACAGGTTCGCAATTGCCTGGAAGACCATCATTGGGCGCTTGGTTAAGTTATGGATTAGGTAGTGATAATCAGAATTTGCCCTCTTTCGTTGTATTAGTGACCAAGGATAAATTAGGTCAGCCCTTGTACTCTCGGCTATGGGGTAATGGATTTTTACCATCCAGATTTCAGGGCGTTCAGTTTAGAGCTGGTAAGAACCCAGTATTATATCTGAACAATCCGCCAGGTGTCACAGAGTCAAGTAGAGAGAATCAACTAAAATATCTGCAGGAATTAGAGGAGATCAATGCTGCCAAGACATTGGATCCTGAGATTGAATCCCGCATGAAGCAGTATGAGATGGCTTTTAAGATGCAGTCTTCAGTACCTGGCATCATGAACGTAGAGAAGGAGCCAGACTATATATACGATATGTATGGTCCCGATGCCAAGAAGCCTGGCACTTATGCTGCTAATGCTTTATTGGCACGGAGACTGATAGAGAAAGGAGTGAAATGTGTCCAACTCTATCATCAAGGATGGGATCAACATGGCAATTTACCTAAGGCCATTAGGACTCAGTGTATGGAGACAGATCAGCCTACAGCAGCTCTTATCTTGGATTTAAAACAGAGAGGCTTATTAGAGGACACCCTGGTGGTGTGGGGAGGAGAGTTTGGGAGAACCAGCTATACGCAAGGTCAATTAACACCTACAAACTATGGTAGAGACCATCATCCTAAGTGTTTCACAATGTTCATGGCTGGTGCTGGAGTGAAAGTTGGAATGAGTTATGGAGCTACAGATGACTTTGGCTATAATATTGCAGATTCTCCAGTACATGTTCACGATCTACAGGCCACTATCTTACACCAACTGGGCATCGATCATGAGAGATTAATCTATAAACATCAAGGCAGGCGCTATCGATTAACAGATCAATTTGGTCATGTTGTGCATGACATATTAGCATAGGCATCATGGAGATTATAGCTAAATTACATCCTGCTTTAGTGCATATGCCTATTGGGTTTATAGTACTCTCCATATTAATCGATATCTATAACCACAGAAATCGAATTAATAATGACCTCTCTAGTTGGAATTGGTTAGCCTCACTGTTATCATCGCTTTTAGCCTTAGGTACTGGATTCTTGTTATTAAATACTGGTCATTACGAAGGTCTGAATACTTTTTTGCATTGGATTGGAGGGGTGGTGATATCGATACTCTGCCTGATGATGACGATAAGCCGATGGAAGAGGTTTAAACTTTTCTATCGACAAGACTTAATAGTCCATAGTCTACTCGCTGTAGCATTGATGGTTACTGGCCATTTAGGAGGTGAGATGACACATGGAGACAATTACTTAGCATTGAAAGCCGACCCTACTTTACAATTAGAGCAGCCAGTGCTATCTCCTGATAGCGTAGCGATTTATAATGATCTAATCCAACCATTATTTAGTGAGTATTGCACTAAGTGTCATGAATCTGGCGATGCTCGTGGACAGTTAGATATGACCACAGTTGAAGGCCTGCAGTCCTCTGTTTTTGGAGATCCTGCAGTCAAGCCATTTGATTTGAAGAATAGTGCTGCCTATCGGCGGGTGATTTTGGGTCATCATGACCCAAAACATATGCCGCCAAGTGGTAAGCCTATGAGTTTTGAAGAAATTAGACTCATGCAATGGTGGATATTAGAAGGGGCATCTTTTGAAGACCTGATTGCTGATGTAAACGTACCTATAGATGTGTCTGCTATCTTGAGAGATAGGCACGGCGTTGAATTCGGGAATGAAGATCTTCAGATTACCTCCGACCTTGTTCCACTGAGTGAAGAAGAATTGAGTAACTATCGAAAGCTGGGATTTAATATTAGGTCTATTGCTCCCGGTCATCCTTTGTTGGAAGTAGATCGTTTTGGAATAACTACTCCCTTAACCATAGACCACTTAGAAGAGCTATTAAAGATCAAAGATTATCTATATGCATTAGACTTGAGGGATTCTGCTTGTAATGATGATATGTTAGAAATCATAGGTATGTATTCATCGTTGAGAGTGCTGAACTTACAGCAGACAATGATCACTGACAGAGGGGTAGCTGCTCTTATAAATCTTTACCTTGTGTTCACTATCAATGTATATGGCACGAGCTTAACTGATGAATCTATCCCTTCGCTGTCGCAATTAAATTCCTTGCAGGAAATCTATATCTACAATACTCAAATTACCGAAAGTGGTATCAGGACGCTTGAGGAGAGTAATAGTGAATGCACTGTAATAGGAAAACAGGTCCTTAGACCATCAATGTAATAGCCATGGAAAAAGCTAAGAGAGAAAAAGATGATAAATCAAAGGCTATTAATATGAAAAGGAGGTCATTCATATCTACAGCCACGATTGGATCGGCAGGTATCTTGTTGAGCTCTTGTGGTTCACAAGAGAAACTGGCACCGAGTCCCCATCAAAACTATCCCATAGTAGGTCATGGTGACTTCAAATATCGAGTTCGTAAAGATTGGGGAGTTTAAGAAGTCAATAAGATTCCTGTGAAGGACTGCCATGAAATGGTGGAAGACAGTAAGGGAAGGTTACTCATGATTACGAATCATGTTAAGAATAATATGATTACCTATGATCGTATTGGAACTGTTACTGATACTTTGACACATAACTGGATAGGAGCCCATGGATTGACCATAAATGATGAAGGGGGAGAAGAAGTCCTATTATATTACAGACCCAGATTTACATGAGGTATATAAGACTACTGTTGATGGTAGAATACTTAGGACATACAAAGTCCTTGTTGAGTCTGGTCTATACGATGGTAGAGAAGATCAGTATAAACCCACTGAGACTACGATAGCGCCCAATGGAGAAGATGGTTATGGATTACACTATATACTGCGCTATGATCACAATGGGAACTACCTTGGGTATTTCGGTGGATCAGGAGATGGTGTTGAGCACTTTGACTGTTGCCATGGAGTTACATTGGATGAAAGGGGAGTATCTCCGGAGCTACTGATTACGTCAAGGAGTAATAATCGTTTTAAGCGATTCACTTTAGATGGAGAGCATATAGTAGCGATCCTAACTCTGGGTTCGTTTATCTGTCGACCTATTATCCATGGAGAGAACCTATACTTTGCTGTTTTAGCAACTGAGACATGGTGGTCTTATGATGGTATGGTCGCCGTTTTTGATAAGGATAATAAATAGGTTTCTCTACCAGGAGTAGCTGCTCCAGAATATGCAGACGGAGTTATCAAAGCACCAATATATGATGGACAAACTTTTCTCAATCCACATGATGTCTGTATCGACAGAGATGAAAATATCTACGTTACCCAATGGTATTCAGGCAAGACTTATCCCGTAATGCTGGAGCGAGTTTAATCCATTTTTTGAATTAAGAGTAGTCTCACATCCATGACCTGATCACCTGTTATGTTTTGGGCAGTTAGGTATAATTTGCTCTTTCCTTTGGTTAACTGGATACCTTCTAATTCCATA
Source organism: uncultured Bacteroidota bacterium (assembly GCA_902609095.1). GTDB lineage: Bacteria > Bacteroidota > Bacteroidia > Chitinophagales > Saprospiraceae > GYS-P2D. Next base: position 21,166 of record CACLQQ010000010.1, read on the forward strand.
GTTATCCAGTCTTGTGTGTATGACTCTTGTCTTGGTATTCTGTCCTCTGCTGCTCCTAATGCCGCTTGAACCGCAGAATCTTTTATAACTCCGGTAGTTTTACTCGATTCTGTGCTTAGTTGAATTGCTGTACTGATACTGTTTTCAGCTGCAGTGTAGTATATGAGAGCGCTATATACACCAGACTGTTGAACATCAATGTCCCAACTGATTGTATCCTCTGTGCTGGTCCAGTTGGTGAAGTAAGAATCATTAGGGTATCGATTAGAACGTATGATATTCTGCGTTCCCGTGGCATCTCTAATTGGAAGATGATCGATTTGATCAGCATGATACCCTACAGTCAGTGGGCGCTTTTCTTCTGTATTTAGTTCGCTAAGCACGTTTTCAGACCATTCTTTTTTTGCAGCCATAAGCTCCTGATATGCTTCTTGGCGTTCAGTGCTTATATCGTAAACTTGATTAGGGTCTATGATCATATCATATAATCTATTCTGATGATCGAGCCTATACTGCTCAGTTCGAACCGATAATTTATCTTTCCAATAGTTGAAGTAGCGTCGATCATTTTGATGAGCCTCAAAGCCCATAATGTTTGCTGCGATACTTTGTCCATCTAATGCCTTAGGAAGAGCGGAATCCAGATGGCATAAGTCAATGAGGGTAGGCAGTAGGTCTATCGCCCCAGAGACTACATCATCAATGCTGCCTGCTTTTATGTGATCCTTCCATTTGATAAACATTGGAGATTTTACACCCCCTTCATCAGTGGTACCCTTAGTGCCTTTTAAGCCTCCGTTCCATCGGTGGCCATTTGGGCCATTATCGGTGAGATATATAACGATGGTTTTCTCTTCTATACCTAACTCTTCTATGGCCTGCGTTAAACGCCCTACATTATAATCCATATTCTCAATCATGGCATAAGCTGCTCTGGTATGCATGATATTTTGTCTAGGTAAGCTGTTGATTTCTTGGGTCGCATGTTGATTCCAGTATTTGTCCGGTACTTGCATAGGGCTATGCGGGACATTATAGGGCAGGTAGACGAACATAGATTCGTCTTTATTTTTTTTCAAATAGTCAATGGCCTTAGTCGTGAGATCATCTGTGATGAACCCTTGGCCATGGGTTATGTTACCGTTCTCTTCGAGCATTGGATCAAAATAATCTCCCCAGTGTCCTGAGGTGAACCCATAGTAGTGATCGAAACCTCTGGAGTTAGGGTGATATGGATGTTGAGATCCACTGTGCCATTTGCCAAATGCAGCAGTTTTATATCCACTTGATTGGAAGGCTTGACCTATGGTATATTCATCAATATCCAGTCGCTCACCGCCAGCAGAAGTACTGTAAACACCACCTCTGACATGATATCGCCCTGTAAGAATCTCTGCTCGAGTAGGGGAGCATACAGGCTGAACAAAGAAGTTAGTCAATTGTATGCCATCCTTGGCTATCTGATCTATATGTGGTGTAGACACATAGGGGTTGCCATGTAAACTGAGATCTCCCCAGCCTTGATCATCAGCTAAGATAAGAATGACATTAGGGCTCTTTTCTGGTTTTTCTTGAGCACAGCCGAATAGTATGAGTAGAATGCTTAGGCCGATTAATAGTTGTTTCATAAGTGGTTATAATATTGTAGGAATAGTGCCTCCATCTACTCTAAGGGTAGAACCATTAGTTGCTGAAGCAAGTGGACTACATAGATAGGTGACCATATTAGCCACTTCTTGGGTACTTGCAAATCTTTGAAGCAGGCAATTGGGTCTATTATTTTTGAAAAAATCTTCTTCTAATTGTGTCTTCGTTCTACCCTCTTTTTGAGCTAAGTTCTTTAAAAAGTTTGAAGCACCTTCTGACATAGTGGAGCCAGGCAACACACTGTTGACGGTTATTCCAGTGCCTTTGGTTAGTTTGGCTAATCCATTAGCTAAAGCAATTTGGGCCGTCTTAGATACGCCATAATGTATCATCTCGTCTGGAATCTGAACACCAGACTCACTGCTTATAAATATGATCCTGCCCCAGTTAGCTTGTAGCATACCTGGCATATAAGCTCTGGATAATCGAACTCCGCTCATGAGGTTCACATTCATCATATGATGCCAATCCTCGTCTGAGATATCAGTGAAAGAAACAGGAGCGAATATGCCCACATTATTGACAAGAATATCGACACCTGAAGCTGAGGCTATGAGCTCGTTGATGCCCTCAACATTGCTAAAGTCCGCTACAGCTCCTGAAAGTTTAGCATCAGGATATGCAGACTTAATGTGAGCTGTAGCCGCATCTATACGTTCCTGAGTTCTACCATTGAGAATTACATGGGCTCCTTCAGCAGCGAGAGTTTGTGCTATCGCCAATCCTATACCAGCTGTTGAACCAGTAACTAAGGCTGTTTTATCTTGTAGTTGATAATCCATTTATCCTAATCCCTGAGGGCTGAATAAGTACCAAATAAAGAGAACGAGAGCTATTAGTCCAATGGTATAGTTCACATCTATTTTTCTCACTTCAAAGAAGCTCTCAGTAGTTTTATCGAAAGTAACTCCTTTAAGTTTCTCATCACTATGTTGAGGTGCTGTCATGCTGACTGCAATCATAACTACAGAGCAGAATAAGAATAGATATAATGCAAAATGTAGGAAGTTAGGACTTACTAATAAGTCTATTAAGAAATTATCGCCCGCAGCCACAGCACCATTTTGTATCATAAACTCAAATATCAGACGTAGGGCACCAAGGATAAAGCCAGTCCATAAACTGACGATTGCTCCTCGAGAATTAATCCGTCTAAAGAACAATCCCAATAAAAAGACTGCTGCAATAGGTGGAGAAATATAAGCCTGTACACTCTGCATGTATTGTATAATACCACCAGACTGAGTTAGAGTTTTCATCAGAGGTATATACAGCAGCGATATCACCACCAGTATGATCGTAGCTAATTGGCCAATCCAAACTAATTCTCGCTCTGAGGCTTTAGGCTTTGCCCTCTTATAGAAATCTATTGTGATCAATGTAGAGCACGAGTTGAACGCTGAACTTAGAGAACTCATTAATGCTGCAAGAAGTCCGGCTAACACTAAACCCTTAACACCAACAGGAAGTAACTCATTGATTAGAAGAGGTAGAGCTTTATCGGGATTTGCTATGTCTAATGCAAGCAATCCTTCAGCGGCCAAAGCGAATGCTAATATGCCAGGTAGAACAAATAAGAACAGTGGTAATTGTTTGAGATAACCAGCAAAAATGGTACCTCGACGTGCATTAGAAATATCTTTAGCACTGAGGACTCGCTGCACGATGAACTGATCCGTACACCAATACCACACTCCTAAAATTGGTGCGCCAAACATCATCCCAGTCCATGGATAGGCAGAATCTGAGCTAGGACGCCATAAACTGAAGAATCCACTGCTATCAAAACTTGGATTAGCAGCACCATAACTATCTATCGCCGATTGCATGCCCGACCATCCACCGATCTGATCTAATGCAAAATAGGTAGCCAAAAACATACCAACTAACAATATGAATAGTTGCACCATGTCTGTATATAGTACAGCCTTGAGACCCCCAAATACTGTGTAAATGCCCGTAGCAAATATGACAATCAAAGCTCCAGTCCAAAACGGTATGCCTAATACCTCGAAAACGAGCGCACCAGCGAATATGGTTAAGGAGATCTTAGTTAAGACATAGGCTAATATGGATACTAAAGACAAATAGGTTCGAGCTCCTGCAGAATATCTTTTCTCAAGAAATTCTGGCATCGTAAATACACCTGTTTTGAGATAAAAAGGCACAAAAAGCCACCCCAATAGAATCAATACTAAAGAGGCCAAGATCTCAAATTGGGCTGCAGGCATATCTCCTCGAGCACCTGATCCTGCCATACCTATGATATGCTCAGCACCTATATTAGAAGCGAATAAGGAAGCTCCTATGACGAACCAGTCTGTATCTCGACTCGCCAAAAAATAGCCTGTTGACCCTTGCTCTTGTCTATCTTTCCTGGTAATCCACCAAGCAAAGACAAAAATTCCAATAAAGTACAGCAGGATGACTGAATAGTCGATGGAAGAAATCATTAGAGTATAGTATTAGATAGCTTATATACGAACTTAGTTAAAACTACTAATTTTTAAGTCCTAAGAGCTTCTCTCCTAATAGAGATAATTCTGCTGTAGTGTATTTGACTTGCTCCCAATGTCGTGAATCTCCAGGAAAGGCATAGCCTTTTGGTGCAATTCTATTCTTCCAAGACTGCACCCTCCAATCTCGCATAGTTGTATTTTCAGGTTCGGTAGGCATCATAGAAATGTATTGTGCTATTCTTACTTTGTCATCGCTGTGATTTGGTCTGATACCATGTGGTTGTGAACTATTGAAAATCAGTAAATCACCAGCCTCCAGTGATACTTTTTTGAGATGATTTTCAAATCCAGCAATGTCTGGATTGAATCGATCTCGGTCTTCTGGTTGAGTAAGTTTCCATGTATCATAGGTTCTGAATAGTTCTGGAATGCATTGGAATCCACCCATATCAGGATCTGTTTGATCGCTCAATGTTAATACACCTTGTACATTTTGTGGTTTAGTTTCTGGATCATAATCCCAATGTATGAATCCTCCAAAACCACTTTTATCCTTCTTTGGGAAATTTAAGTTGGCTCTATCTATAGTGACTCAAAGATCTTCATAACTCCATATTCACAATAGCCTAAGTAGGCAAAAAGAAATATTATTAAAATTAACATGAGAAAATGACAATTGTCGCATGACAATAATATTTATTCAATATCATACCTGTCTCAGCAAAGAATTAAAGAAAGAAAAAGTAGGTACTTCTCCTTGAAGGAGCTCCGACTACAAGCCTACTTCACCGTGAACGTTTTCGGAATCGTTTACGAAAAACTAAAAACTGACTTGATTAAATTTATTTCCCTTGCATTTTGAAATTCCCTAATTATCGAGGTATTTCCTACTGAAATACCCTTATATAATCTATTTCCATATGCTGCGGAAACTCGGTTGTCGCATCCGGATTACCAGGCCAATTACCTCCAACCGCAACATTGACTACTAAAAAGAACTCTTGGTTAAATGGATATGCCTCTCCCTGCATCTGTGCTGGGGTAATTGTGAAGAATTTATTCTCATCTACGTACCAATCCACTTTGTTAGCCTCCCAAACTAAGCTAAACACATGAAATCTATCTGCATAATCATCTGCTATAGCATAGGCCGTTCCCTGAAAGGTACTAAAGCCTCTTCCCTGAGGGCCCCAATGTGCAGTTCCATGAATCTTCTGAGTTTCGTGCCCAACATTTTCCATAATATCAATCTCTCCACATGCTGGCCAACCTACATCATCTATATTATGTCCTAACATCCAGATTGCTGGCCATATCCCTTGACCTTTCGTAATCTTAGCTCTGATATCAATTCTACCATATCTGAATTCATGCTTATCCTTAGTAGTGATCCTTGAGGAACTGTAACTACTTTGACTAGTCGCAATGGCCTTAACTATCAGAGAGCCGTCCTCAACATAAATATTAGAGGGATCATCTGTATAAGTCTGAAGTTCATTATTACCCCAGCCACATAGATTAGGACATCCATCACCTATCTCAAAGTTATAGCTGCTCTCATCAATTGCCTCAACCGAAAACTCATCTTGCCATGCAATTGTATATCCATAATGTTCTTCGTCAGTCATGTAACCATCCTCTACGTAGACTGATTGATCATCGTCTATTATCAATCCCGTAGCTTCTGCTATTCCTAATTCTGCTCCTGAGACATTCAGAATTTTGATTTGAAGTTCTTCTTCTACCTCTTTCTTCTGATCGTCGATTATAGAAACCAATACTTCAACACTGGTTCGATTCGCTTCGATAGTAGCTGAAGTGCCAGGTATGCTATAATCAACATTTGGTTCAGCTGTTGATCCAGAAACTTCATAATTGAATTCCACTGGTGAGCTTGAGGTTTCACTAATAGTTACTCTGAATCTCATTATAGCTCCATCAGACTCTACTGCTTGAGCATCACCAATATTTAGAATTGGCATATCCTCCATTATCTCTATCTCAGGATCAGAATTTCCACAAGAGGCAAATAGGATCAAACTGAAAAAGAAAAATAATTCAAATCGCATAGATAAAATTTTATGAAAAATAAGCAGTAAGAACTAAATTTTCTGAATTCTTTCAGATCTTAAACGAATTGAGAAATTCTTTTGTGACCAAGATGACTTCCTTTTCGCTTACTTGAAGGAGTTTCTCAATAATTGCCCCTATTGGAGCATTAATAAATTCATGTTTTGTCTTTATCAAACCATTTTCGTCAAACTGAAAGCTAAAACTTCCAGCTCCATGAGACATTGACTTGCCTAATTCATGACTGTGAGCATCAGAATTAGATCCATAGATTAAGATCTTATGCGAATTTAAATACAACATGTCATTGATAGAAGTAAGCTGTACCTCTTGTGACAATCGATAAACACTATACAGACCATCTGCCGTTGAGATCAGAACAACTGATTAAAGATTCTTGATCTGCTTTGTCTGATAAACTTTTTCTTCTTTTGCCGGAAATAGCTGTTCTGTAGTAGAGACAGAACTGTAATCATCACATGAACTAAAGGTCCTGCGAATCATAGGCACTTGACATTGGATAGTAGATTTATCCAAGAATGGTTGATGCACTCCGAAATAATTATTGGAGACTATGGGGTCAAGTGAACCATTCCGGTCAAAATCTGATAGAAATAACTCTAGAATCCTATTATTACTGATAGACCAATTAGTATTCGAACCTATATTCCCCAATAAAAAATCTGTCTTCCCGTCCTTGTTAATATCTGCTGTTTCAATACAATTATATATACCAGCTAAATCGCCTGAGAAGTATTTTGACGACATTTCTCTAAAAGATCTATCTTCTGCAAAGTCTAAAATGACCGGGGACATCCAATAGTCAACAATAACCAATTCTCGTGATTCATCTTCATCCAAATCAAACCATTCGCTATCGGTGAACATACCTACTTGACCCTTATAAGCAATCTCGAAACCTTTACCCTCCGTGTTCTTAAGTATGAAGCTCATTGGGGTATCACCATAAACCTCCTGAAATTGAGGCACTTCCGACAAATATATCTTCGTACCCATATCTATCGAAATCTGCCACTGAAGCAGTTGATCCATTCATATGAGGCAAAGAAATAGGCAATCTATTGAAATGTCCTTTACCATCGTTGAGATACAATCTATCCGGATTGTTAGGATCTAATTGAGCATACTGATTACCTCCAGAAACAACATAAAAAACACTATGCCCATGCCCATCTTTATTAAAATCCATTACAGCACCATCCTCATCTTCATAAATAGGATTGTCCTGAAGATCACCTAATATAGTCCACTTGTTCACTGTACTATTAGAATCATATTGACATAACTGTCCATTGGAACCGGATTCTCCACCAATGAAAAAGATAAATTATCCATATTTATTGGAGTAGCAGCCATCTTGATCTTAGACATATAAAAAGGTGCTAAAGGCTCTCTATCTGAATGATCAAAATCACTTTGGCCGATATCTATTACAAATTGTTCTCCTCGACCTTGATTAAGAGTATTTAAAGCATATTCAGTTTTGAAGCTTTTTTGAAAAACACTTAACTCTAAGTATTGATTTGTTTCAACATCGGTATATCGCTGTTTAGAACCATCAGGAGTTATTATCTCAACCGAATCAATTTGTAAATTTTCAGTTCCAAGTCCAAAATAAACGTAAGGAGTGCTTGACGACTGGAAGAAGCCTCTGGTTGTTACGTATTCTTTAGTTTGTTTTCACTCCTGTAATGAATGGTAACAGTCGGTTTTCTAAATGGAAAACTAATAGCAATAAATTGATCATTGTGCCCTATATTTTCTAACAAGCTTACGGAACCATTAATGTTATTACTAATAATATCCAAATCTCCATCAAAGTCCAAATCAGCATAGGCTGCTCCATTTGAATATTTGGGTGTCCCAATCTTAGATTTATCTATACCTGAAAAGAATCCATCATCACTCTGAGAGAATAAAAGATTGGGAATCTTAAGAGGTGGCATCTGATTAATCAGTCGTTGATTATAAGCTCCATTAGATTCGTCCTCTCTTTGTCTATTAGAGGGAGTGTTGATATAGTTAATGTAGTCCAGATCATTCGGTCTATTAACTATTCCATTAGCGATTTAGATATCTGTCGTTCCTGAATTATCAAAATCTTGTAATAATACTAACCAGCTCCAATCAGAGACAAATACTTGTGAAATCAATGCTTCTTCGATAAAAGAATTCATAGATGGTCGATAAATCTGCATGTGATTCCTCGCATACTGAGTTAAAAAACCGTAGTGCTCCTTAATATCTGCAACTTGCTTGGTATTATTTCCTCCTGAGCACATTTTTATTTGCCCATCATATGGCAGCATCATATCGGTAGAAAATATGTCCTTGTAGCCATCTCCATTGAGATCTGCAACATCTACCCCCATGGTATATTGAGATGATTGAGTTTTAAAACTACCAATAGATTCATTTAACGTTTTATCTCTAATGTTGATATACAGATAATCGTTTTCATGAAAATCATTACCTACATACATATCTATGAATCCATCCGCATTGAGATCTGTGGCAATCACACCCAAACCATAGCCTACAGTATTATTAAGAATCCCTGATGCCCCCGTGACATCGATAAATTTACCTTCAACTTCATTTAACCGATTTTCATAAATCCGATCACCTGAGAGCTCGCTCCTTTCTTTCCTTAAAGAAATATTTCCTTAGCTATGAGTACTGTGAACTGAATGATTTAAAAGATAGACATCCAAATCACAATCCAAATCATAATCAAAAAATGATGCCTGAGTACTGTAACCTGAGAAGTCCAAACCATAGTCAATGGACAACTCTTGGGATGTTCCATCTCGCTGATTAATATATAGCTCATTGTGGGTTGAGATCAGACTAACTGGGGCGACTTTACAAACATATATGTCATTCCAGCCATCTTCATTAATGTCATCGATAGTAACACCAGTAGACCAATTATCAAGTGGCAGTATGCCTGCTACTTTACTGATATCCTCAAATTTCATATCACCCAAATTCCAGTATAACTTATCGGCTTTTGATTAGCCGTGAGGTATATATCTTCAAGCCCGTCATTATCAATATCTCCTATTGCCACGCCATCTCCATTATTAAAATAGAGATACTCAATGATGTTAATTTCTGGATTAAATTGTAAGTGATTAACGAATCCAATGCCATGATTTGCTGGGATTAACTATACGAATTATGACTCAGTCCACTCTCCATTCGACGCAGTCGAACAAGAGCCTAAAAACAATAGAACTGCTAATGCCAGAACCCCTCTCATTACTTGAACTTATAGGATAGAATTTCGTCACCATTTCTAATAACATGAATATGACCCTTTGTAACGAGCAAATCTTTTATTTGTCTCGAAACTTAGAATCCTGATTTTTCTGAAGACATCGTTCTGAATTTTTCATTATTCAAGTTCTCCAATAGTAGACCGTAAGAAGCATCATAGATTCCAGACTCAGGCAAGGCAGCATGTCGATTATCACCTAAGATTACATCTGAATCTCAATCCTGATCCACCACATCCGCTATAACGATGGCATATACTGGTGTATACTGAGCCTCAGGCGGCAGTGCCATAAGTCCAAATGACAAATATCCTTGATTTAATAAAGTCTGAGACTTCAAATTATTAACTTCTAATATTCGGACACCTTCAAGCTCCTGTGCGTTAAAAATATCATTGATTGAGGCATCTTTATAAGTCTCGAAATCCGGGAATCGCTTCTTAAGGTACTTGAGTTGGTCAATCAGATTATGTCTTAACGCAAAGGGATTAAAGCCTCCATCTTCTAACTTATTGGAAAGTATTCCTTCGGCAAAACCATTTTTATCATAATCATTGAATTACAGGCGTAGCGGCTTATCCATTGATGCCCTGAAACGGCTATTTAGTCCATAATTACCCAATAAAATATCTGCCTGCCATTTCCATTAACATCTTCAACTAACAAAGAAGTATACCATCCGCTCAGTTCAGACTCTTGTCCATATGAAACCTTAATGAACTTCCCATTTATCTTTTTAAAAAAGGTTAGAAGCCATAAACTCACCAACTACAATTAATTCATTAGAACCATCTCCATATAGGCCGGCAAACGAGACATCAGTAATCATTCCTAAATCCGCTAGTTCTGATGCAATACTCTCGGTAATATTCTTAATGTTTCCAGATCCATCATTTTCTAATATGAAGCTACCTCCGGGTGCTCCATATTGGCTTATTTTAACTCCCTCCCCTAAAAACAAATTTATATGATCATCACCGTCAATATCATAAAAAGCCACTTCCGATGTACTGATGTTGTCAGTATCGTTAGGAAGCTTCTAAACTCACTTTTCAAATGTTCAACTGCCCTTATTGATTCATATATGATCAAATATTGCTGGAGAAAAAAGACTCACATACCCCATCCACTTGCTAAATAGATATCATTATAACAATTATCATTAAAATCTACAATTGCTACATCAATAAGCCGTTGATCAAAAATACTTGGATCATAATATATAGCCTTCGGTTAATAGATTCAGACGACAGATACATCCTAATAGAAGAACTTTTAGATTGCGAGATAACATAGTTCATTTCTTCATCACTTTAGCAGGCCTGTTTCAATCCATGGTGATAGATTAATTATTATCTGACAAATCAATCGCTATTTACTCAAATCACCAAATGTGTTTTACTTTACAGTTAGCTTAGTACGTTATCTGGATTCAGCAAAACATCATCCTTATTCATCTTGGATGGCTCTGCAATCTCTGCGGATTCCTTTTGAATAACTATGCGTTGATTTTTTGATTGTCCATTGATGACCGTCTGAATAGGATCTGGCCATATCACGTTTATATCGATTAGATCTATACTACTTAATTCAATATTAATTCGTTTATCAACACTGGATTGAAATTCACGAGCTGGTTGAACATGATGAAGGATTGATAAACTGTCTCCACTTGAAACTCTTATTTTAGCTCCAATAGCATCCCTCTTTGTGCTTTCTTGAGTTAAAGCAATTGAAATATAATTTGAGCCTCTGAGAATCGGCAGATTCTCATATATGGCAAGGGCAATATTCACATTATTAGTGATAAGATCTAAACCTCCATCATTATCAATGTCTCCATATGCAGAACCGTTGAACAAGGTAGGTATGTCTGATGCTTCATTATGATATCGCTTAAGAGAAAGCGCTTCCATATTGATATCAAAATGATTAGAAATTGGATTAGCCGGTATGATATCAACGAGCTCCTAATAGTTTACGACGTCATCACTAATTATTGATATAATAACTTGTTCATTAGCCACATATTGCGGGTAATCTTGATTGGTGAGATCTTGATATATCTCATTATTAACGAATAAATCACAAAGGCCATCCTGATCCATTTCCTAAAAATAATAAACCCCGAATCCAATCACTGGCTTCTACACCCGCATATCTACCTAATTCGCAACAGTTAACATCACCATTAATATACTATAAGGTATTTCTCTTAAACTGTAGATGGTAGCCATTCTTAAAAGTATCCTAATATTTATTTGAATTCTTAGATGTCGTAACTCACTTAAGCCATTTTGGGTCTAATTGACATAGAGTTTGAATTAAAAAAATAAATGAATTTCCATCGTTATTGATATCTGCAATACAAGCTCCAATACTTGCTCCACTTATTGAATCTATGCTCTTAGTTAAAATCCCCCAATAGGTTTTATCCTAACTACCTATAATAACATTCATTACGTTTTTATAAATTCCGTATTATTAAGACTAAATCCAAAAGGCCCCGCGATAAGGCAGTCCTGTTGTTTTAGTTTGCGATTGGGGAACTAAGTTCTGGTAAAAACATTAGATCTCTTATTTTTTGACCGTTTGGCATTAATGACCCAATCATTTTTTCAAGATCATACTCATAAGCATCATTACCATAGAGTTCATTATACTTGTCAACAGCTATTTGAATTTGTTCATTAGCTGCCGTTTGATCAGCGTAGTCTTTAAAATAATAGAAAACGACTGCGCCTGAACCATTACACCCTGAGCTACACCCCCAAGTGTCCATTGTTATTGGGGTTCCAGCTTCTTCATGCGCATTAGCAAGTCTTACTCTAAAATTCCAAAAATCATCACTTTTTGTTGGGTCAAAATTGAAGAATAAAGCTCTAGTTAGAGGTTTTAATTCTGATCCTTTGGGAGTGTAGGATGCAGAATTAGCCTTACTCCACCTTCTGGTAGCCCCTGATTCGTGAAGGTCTCCAACAATCTTTCGCCAATATGCATTGCCTTCAATATCCACATTATCAAGCTCAGCTAAGTTTTCTGCCATTTGGACTCGCCATAAATCCTGTGCATTAGCACCACTTAATATTTGAAAGGTATACCATTGAGCGTCATCAGCTCCACTATTAAACATCTTTGTTTTTTTGGCAACACCTTCCATCATCTTATCTATTTGCCCTGGCTTTACATCGAGTACTCTAGTTACAGCAACTTGGGTATTAGCAAAAGAAAAAGATAATATCGTAACGAGTGAAAGGAAAATTCTCATTTGAATTGGTTTAGGTAATTATATTTAAAAAAAGTATGATTAAGCTGAATAACAAAGTTTTTCAAGTCCTGACCGTCTAAATATAATTTGAATTTTTGCCAAATAAACTTTTAAGGTATAGTCTCTTTTGACCGTTTTGTTATGTCTAACAGTTTTTACATTTCTAAGGTAGTTAAGCCAGCTTTTGAGAAAATTTAGCCCTCCTTTGGAAGCTCCATACATTTCAAGCGATTCACTGATGAGCAACCAAACGGTATAGCCAATTGGCATTACCACCCTGAGATTGAACTAGTTTATATCACTCATGGTAATGGCAAGAGGCATATCGGAGATCACATATCCTATTATTCTAAGGGTGATCTTATCTTAATAGGACCTGATGTACCCCATTTTGGTTTTACTGATAGGCTAACACATGGTAATACAGAGGTAGTAACACAATTCAAGAAAGAGTTTTTGGGTGATGCTATCAGCAATGTTTTAGAATTGAGGCGTATCAATGACTTATTGAATTTATCCCTTCATGGACTGTCTTTCAGAGGGAAAACTAAGGATAAAGTGGGGCATATGCTTGACGAAATGGTCATTATGAGTCATTTTAATAAGTTGCTTCAGACGATCAGAGTATTACGCGTGATGGCTGAATCGGAGGAATATGAGATTCTTAATACCAGTAAAGTCCTCATTGAGGCCAGTCAAATTGATAAGGAAAGAATCATGATGATTCATGCTTATGTAAGAGAAAATTATAAGCAAAGTATAGCGCTACAAGACATGTCAGATATAGTTAATATGACTAAGCCATCGTTCTGCAGATATTTTAAAAAAACAGACTAGTAAGACTTTTACTCAATATGTGAATGAGTTCAAAATTATAGATGCCTGTAAGCTCTTGTCAGAGACCAGTCGAACAATTGCTGATATCTGTTACAAATGTGGTTTTAACAACTTCTCACATTTCAACAAACAGTTTAAAATTGTTACGGGTAAGAGTCCTACAGAGTATCGATCTGAGTTTAAAAAGGTAATTAGTTAATGGTACGACTATATTGAGGTTGTGATAAAGGATTAATGAAGTTTGCTATATGTTGTATCGATTTATTATTGAAACTGAATAACTGGATATTTTATAATTTTAAGATTATGAATTCGATACGCTTCTTTTGTTGTGCTATAATTATAATCTTGAGTAGTTGCGAAATAACTACTCAAGATCAAAGAATGAATAAATCTATAGTGCGGGCATTAATAATTGATGGCGAGAATAATCATGGTGTTTGGCCCATGACTACTTTTATGATGAAAGATTACTTGGAATCATCAGGCTTGTTCGAGGTTGATGTGGTTCGTAAGAAGTATGTCTGGCAAGGCCCACATAGTGATCATCGTCATGATGAGGCATGGAGACATACTTTGCTAAAGGAGTATACCATCCCAGGATTAGATGAAACTGTCACTGTGTCAGAACCTAAAGCAGATTCATTATTCAAGCCTGATTTTCATAAGTACGACGTTGTAATATCTAATTTGGGATGGAAAGCAACTAATTGGCCAGAAGATACCAAGAAGAATTTTGAACGGTATATGTCAGACGGTGGTGGCTTAGTCGTTATACATGCTGCTGATAACTCATTTGGTAATTGGTCCGAGTATAATAAGATGATTGGTATAGGGGGTTGGGGAGATCGCTCTACAGAGGATGGCCCATATCTCTATTATGATGATGAGGATCAAGAGGTAAAAGATCCATCAGAAGGAATCTGCGGTTCACATGGTCTTCAGCAAGATTTACTTATAACCAATCGGGTTAATCATCCAATAACAGATGGATTACCATCGACATGGTTACACGGTAGTGATGAACTATATGATAGATTGAGAGGGCCCGCAGAATACGTAACGGTTTTATCGACAGCCTATAGCGATGTAGAAAAGAATGCACCACCTTGGGATCCAAATGCAAAAGGAAGCGGGAGACATGAGCCGGTATTGATGGCTATAGATTATGGCTCAGGTAGGGTTTTTCATTCAACTTTAGGGCATAGTTATTATTCTATGGAGTCTGTTGGGTTTATTACTACATTTTTAAGAGGCGCTGAATGGGCTGCTACTGGAGCAGTTACCCAGGAAATACCTGAGGATTTTCCTGATGATTCAGAGGTGAGTGTCCGAAAATGGCAGAAAAAAAGATCGACAGATTAGGTCGATCTTTATTCATATATAAATGGATTGCCTTTTGCAACGGGGTTAATTATTGCTTTCACCTATAGGACACCAATTAGACTTAAGACGCCTAATATGCTATGAATAAAAAGGGCTAATCTCTCAATAAGCTCCATTATTAAAAAGTCGGTTCGGTATTTTGCTTTTTAGTTTTCGATGGACGTTGTTAGGGTTACTATTCTATTAGTATGCTTTAATGACGAGACTTTTAATAATTTGTCTCTCAATCTCTAATTATGTTGATTTAGAGTTTGGATAACTACGAATCTCCAACTAATTATTCTTCCATGGTAAAAGATGAAGCTGGTAATCCTTCTTTATTAAAGAGAGTTCCGATACTAGTATCTCGCCAGGCATAACGAACAAATTTTGGATTTGAAACCTTCGAAGCACTAACTTTTACTCTATCCTTAGCAATTACGGCATTTGCACGAACATATTGTTTATCAGCACCTGCAATTTCGAACCTTTCTAATTCTTTACCAAATGAACTAAGTCCTGAACCTATGTAGTCAAAGGTTATAAATATTTTTTTCTTTTTCACAATTGCCCTTTTGAATAAAGGTCCAGAGGCAATTATATCTTTTGCATACTCATGTCGCAAAGCCAAGCGCCTACTAGTCGTTGACCTACTTCTTGCTTATTAGCAGGATGTATATTTTTAGGATTACCAATATCGAGTGTTACCGCCATTCCGGTATTCTTCATGGTCAACGTTTGTCGCTGAGCATCTCTTAGTTTTTGTGATTGGTCCAGACTATGGTCATAACTACTATTATATCTGAAAGGTGCTATTTGAACGAAATAAAACGGGAAATCACGATGCCAAGAAGTTCGCCAATCACTAATAAGCCTTGGAAATAGTCGGCTTTACTGCTCTGCTCGTCCTACATTGGACTCTCCTTGGTACCAAATGGTACCTTTGATATTTTAAGAAATCAAAGGATGAATCATAGCATTGTATAAGGATGAAGGCGTCTCGTATGGACTGAAATACACGATATTAGGTCGTTTATCCAGATCTAATATAGATAGATTATTTTGATGAATATGTCCATTGTAGATTTCTGCTGTGACCGAGTATTCCCACTTTCCATTTAGAGATATGCCAGCAGTATGATCAGAGACTACTTTTATATCTCCATTGATGCTTCCAGGACCACCAGTATCTATAATTCTGATGGCTATAGTATTCTCTCCCTTTAGGAGGAGAGAAGCAGGCACAGGATACTTCCTAGTACTAGCGAATTCATAAGCAGTAGAACCTATTTTCACGCCATTAACATATACCACATCAGTATCGTCAGAGTGGACCATTTCAAAAGTATAATTTCCAGTTATATCATCCTGATTGATCTTCTTCCTAAACCAAAAAGCACCATCCAGATCTTTACCATTATACAAATCTAACCTACCTGGCAATTGAGCATTAGACCAGTTATTCGTTTGATATTCAGGTTGGGCAATGAAGTCGTCTTTGAGGTCGATTTGATCCCATCCAGTAGCATCTACAGGAATGATTGATTTTTTCCATTATTAGTACCATTCTTTAATTGCTCTTTCAATTTCTGGGTTTTCCATTGCTTCTACCTCATCATCGAAATCTTCCAATTTCTCGATTTCGCTCTTACTGACCCATGCCTCTGCTGGAGTATTTCCCCAACTGGAATGAATAATCCAAATTAGTATATTTAACTCTTTGTGTAATCGTCTAGCAAAAAAGTATGCACTTGCACTATATTCTTCAGCATATTCAGGTGTACTTACGGTCTATTCTCCTTCAAAAGAATCCTTCTCGCGTGAGGAATACTTATTGGCTACTTTAAACATTCTTATTCCGGGGTAATTAGCGTTTGCTATTTCTTCTTCGGAGTTTTTAATGGGATCAACAGGTAACCAGCCTTTGAGCGGCATAGACATGTTTGATTGACCAGAAGCTAACCAAACTTCCCCCACCATGACATCTTTAATTTGTAAGGAAAAATCTCTGAAGCAATACTAATAACGAAGGGTCCTCCTGCTTGTGGGGTCTTTATTGTGAGGTTCCATTTGCCGTCTTTATCTGTAATAGTGGTCACCTCTTCTCCCCAGTTTCCACGTACTTTAATGAATTGTTCTTCAGATGCTGTTCCCCATACTTCCACATTTTCATTTTGTTGTAATACCATGTGATTTGAAAAGAAGGGATATACAGTAAATTCCCTTACTGTTAAGGCTTCTTTAATGGCAGGTTGTATCAAACTTTTCATTACAGCATACCCTGCTTCATTGGGATGTACCAAGTCTTCTGCTCATGTATATTTTGGGACTTTGATCCCATTCTGTTCATCCTTTAACGCTGAATGATAGTCTACGTAAGCAATATCATTGTTATTTGCACACTCTTTTAAAAGTTTATTTAAATCAATGATGAGATCAACTGGCTTTATTTCATGACTCCATGGGAAACCAATAGCCGGTGTGACAGAACAGATAATAACTTTTATACCATGAGACTTGGAAATATCTGACATGGTCATAATATTCTCGGCTATCAATTTAATGGGCGTACGTCCCACATTTCCAGCAATGTCATTTAATCCGGCAAGAATGACTTCTGCCTTTGGTTTAAAATTGATGACATCTCTTTTGAAGCGCAATAATATTTGAGGCGTGGTCTGCCCATTAATACCTCTACCGATATAGTTGGAATCTTTGAAGAAGTCTGGTCTGTAATGTGTCCAAGCCTCGGTAATCGAATTGCCCATAAAAACCACTCTGTTTTCACGTTTAGTAGGAGGCTCAAGGTTTTTATTAGCGTCTTTGTATTTATCAAAATTTGAAAACTCTGTGTAACTCTTCCATTCTTGACCATTGATCTGAGTAGCAATAGTCAATGAGGTTACCATGATCAAAAGCAATCTGAAATATCTGAAATATGTTGTCTGTATAAATTCCTGTATAATATTTTCTGTTATTTAACCTATCAACTCTTTGTTCTATTAGTTGTTGACCAGTTTTGCATTCTGTCGCTAATGATTTAATTCGTATACCTTAATGCTTGTATTATTTCTTCCAAACAGAACTTTATTTTCATAAAGAAAAATTTTTCTAACAGTTCCAGTTACGTTCAAACCAGAAGTAGTCTGATCTACACAAATGAATGTTCCTTTCTCGCTTCCTATAAACACGAAGCCATTATTAGCGGTATACATACCAGTTCTGGCCCTAATCCTTTCGAGATTACCTCTTAGAATAATATCCTTAATATTGTCATTGTTAATGTCGGTGATTCCAATTGTATTGGTGGGAGCAAACTGAGCCTGAGCCAGTGATGATTTTCGAGTAAATCGTCGATTTTCATCATTCAAAAGTCGAGGCAATAAGCTTTTTCGAGCTCTCCCTCTTTTCATCGGTCAGCACATTGTCCAGTTGCGCCGTAGAATAAGACTCGTAGTCTACAAAGCTCTTTTTGAGAGTTGGAATTTGTTCGATTAGTTCATCCCTACTTGCATACGGGAAATTTTGTTCTTGTATATAATAAAAGAGAATAGGATCGACCGATCCATTTTTATCATAATCTCCATAATACATAGTCACAGGTTGTTGCGAAGTTGGCTTCATTTGGTTATTAAGGCCAAAATTTCCAGACACAAATCAAGGTCAACATCTCTGTCCAAATCATCAACCTCAATGGAATTCCACCAACCAGAAAATTCTTCTTTCAAGAACTCACTTGACCTATCAATAAGTTGTCCATTCTGATTGATAAAAATCTTTATACCCATCCATTCTCCAACAATAATTAAATTCCCACTTGAATCTCCATTGACATCCGGCCATCCGGCATCTGTAACCATTCCGATTCGCCTTATATCCTCTGCCACGTTAGTTGTTACTTCTTTAAAAAATCCTTGACTATCGTTTTTGAGAATATAACTTCTCGGCACTTCTGCATATCGTCGAGGTACAATTCTACCTCCGACAAATAAATCGATTTCTAATCAATATTCGTCACCTCAAATGACGCATGGTCACTATTTCTTGAAAAAATGGGAAATCATACAAAAGTTCAGAACGCCCTTATGGGAGAAATTGATGCTGCTTTCGCAAATGGAAATCCTGACGAATTTCCAATTCGAAGAATGTTAGCTCTACGAGTAAATGACTATGACAAGTGGCTTGATGCCTATGAAAAATATAATTCTAAATATAATAAGCCTGATAGATTAAAATTTGCGGGCAACTTTACTGCTGGAGCCCATCACATGTCGGGTGGGAGGGAATGCATTGGTAGTTCAAAGTTTTTAAAGAATTTAAAGGAGCAATAGGTGGTCGTAGTAAATTATTCTCCAAGTACAGTCAAAAGGAAAATTAAATAGATTGGGATAATTTTTTAAAAACCAATGGGGGAGGTATTCTTGAAAGAAGTTTCTTGAGAATAATGTTAGCTACCTACTAACAGACAAATAAAATCACCCTCCCAAGTGGAGGGTTTTTCTTTTACACAAATGGCCACAATTTAAATCCGATCTAATCCATTGATATCATTTCCTCAACCCTAAGACCAGTAAAAGGCATTTTAGAGGTTGTTTGTTTGGGGAAAGTTTGGATAGGTGTTTTGTAAGCGCCACTATTTCAACTATCTTATGTGCATTACTAAGCAAAATTTAATTAAAATGAAAAAACTATTTTTGTTAGTTTTAATTTTTTGTTCTTTTTTAATGTTTGGTCAAAATGTTGTTGAAGTTGAATACAGACATGTTGAATCTGAACATATAGCTGAATTTGAAGCAAAGGAAATAGACTATTGGTCTAAAGTAAAGCAAAATGGTATTGATGAAGGCTATATGTTAGCTTCTGCTTTTTTTAGACTCATCGATGCTGGTAGAGTTGACGACGAAACTATGCCTACACACGCTTTTGTTCATGTCTACAAAGATTTTGAACAATTAGTAAATTCTCCAAAAATGTGGTCAAATACTGAGAAAATACTTGGAATGAAACAAAGTCTTGTTTCCACCGATGAAATCTCCGCCACAATGAGGATTCAACGATATAAATTGATAGATGAAATACTGCCATTAAGAGAATTTAAATATGCGGTTTGGAACTATGCAAAACCAAAAGATCTGAATGGCTTTATTAACGAAAACCTCAAATTATGGAAACCCTATTTCCAGAAAAAAGTAGGTAAAAACGGTCTTGCTGGATGGGGAATATTAGCGAGAGTTCATCCACAAGGAATGGAACAGTCAAGTGTTCTTACCTATGATCATTACACTGATTTAGCAAGCGCAATGCAAGCCCTATCCCCAATGGATTTTGATCAAGCCAGTTTGTCAAAATCTAAAATGTCAGAATATGATCCTGATGGATTTAGATATAGAGTTTTACTTGAACTAATCCAAATGCAAGGTAGCGTTGAGTAAAATAAAAACTCTTATTATATTAATAAACACCTTAATGTAAGACCCACTATTATTTTAAGTTTTTTTTATCCTCTTCATTTAGTTCAGGAAGAAAAACAAAGGGTATGGGTTTAAGAAAACAGTCTTTTATAGAAACATGGGGATGGGATTTGGAATGTAACTAAGCATCATTACATTTAGCCATCTCTATCTTTTTTATTCTTTATTCGTTTTTCTAAGGTTCAGTTCTGAAATCTGTATTAGCTATTCCTTTTCTCTTAATGCCACAACTGATATTATTAAAAATAACATTAAACATATCACCAATCCCCATATTCTCTAAATGTAGGCACTGGTTCTGCTACTAAACTAACTCCTGCATTAGGCTGCTGCATACCCTGAATCATCATTCCGTCAGTATCCGATAGCGTCTCTATTACTGGCTCTCCTATACTCCACGATACTGATCCAGACGTAGTAACTTCATATCCTCCTCCACTACTTAACACTTCCTATGACCTTACTCCACTCACAAGCATAATCAGCATTACAACAGGTAGGATTAATCAGCGAAAGGTTGATTGGTCTTTCATAATTAATCAAATATAAATTTTAACATTATAACCTTTAAAAATTTCTCAAATCAGAGTAGATCATAAGATGCATCAAACTTGCAGGTACTGCATTTGCCTCAATAGTTTTTCTATTATAATATTTTTATTGATCTGAAGCGATTGTTCAGATTATCTTTTTTCGCCCCCTCCCTTAATATTGATTTTCAAAATTTACCCCGTACACTCTTTTTAGATGTGGATTTTTAGAAATATAGAGAACTGATACAGGGAATTGAAGGAAAAACGACAACGTAACCGACAACCGGAGGAGTTATAAAAAGAGACAACTCACTGAATATCAATGAGTTGTTTTGTGTTCGTTGTTGACCCACTAGGACTCGAACCTAGAACGAAGGTACCAAAAACCTTTGTGTTGCCATTACACCATGGGTCAGTGCTTTGTAAAATTATAATATTTTCAAATCTGTGTAAAGTAAACACTGATATATTTTAAGCTTGCTATTGATCATTCATCTATTTTCGCAGAATAAATACAGATAGATGAAAATACCAACTCTTCTATGTACCTGTTTTGTGGTACTGTTCTCGTCTGATATTCAAGCACAAACAGATACCATCAGTTATAGCTTAGGTATGAGTGTTGGAGCTCGTATGGCTAATCAAGGTGCTGCTGATGTGGATTATCAATCTTTTTTAGAGGGCTTAAGGGCTATGCTCGAGAAAAAGGAAACCATGATATCTAAGTCATACAGTGACAGTACCAATTATGTATATTACAAAGATCAAAAGGATAAAATATTTACTAAAGTGAAGGAAGAAGGAATTAAATTTTTAGAAGAAAACGGTGAAAGACCAGAGGTAACTACAGCTGAAAGTGGTTTACAATATGAAGTATTAACCCCTGCCGAGGGACCTAAGCCAAGTGCCACTAATACAGTAACGGTGCATTATGTCGGTCAACTGATCAGCGGAGAGATGTTCGATAGTTCAGTTGATAGGGGAGAGCCAGCTACGTTCCCATTGAATCGTGTAATAGGAGGTTGGACGGAAGGAGTACAGCTGATGAGCGTAGGTGCGAAGTACAGATTCTATATCCCGCAGGAATTAGGATATGGTGCAAGAGGTGCAGGTGCTGCCATACCACCTTATAGCACACTTATTTTTGATGTTGAGTTACTTAAGATTAATTAAAAGCTAATCGTATAGTTATAATCAGAGCTACCTTTTTTGGGGCTTTTTTTATTTGTAGTCATTTCATATTTGATCTGAGTGGATTTTGTCTTGAGCAATTGAAATGTGATCCTGAGATTCTTGTGAAATGTAGTTCTTCCTTTACAAACTACTTGGTCCAATTTGAATTTCATTAAATCTACTATTCATTGAGCTTCTTCATCACAACCATAGCCGAGAGACATTTTAACTTTAGAACCTGCAACTATTCCTTTATGATTGATATCAATTCTTAAAACAACTACACCTTCTTTTTTATGTTTTAGTGCTCCTTTTGGATAGATCAGATTACCCTTAATAAATTTTGACAGGGCCTTAGGGCCACCTGGATAATGCGGTCTGACGATGACTCGAGGTGGTTTTTTCATTTTTTCTATCTATGGTAAGGTGCTTTAATATTTTTTTAAGATTCAAGTTTGAGGTACGGCTTATCTTTAACGAAGACTCTCATACTTTAATAAAACGTTGGTTTTTTGTTTTGATAACTAATAAATTCAAAGAATCATGAGAGTATTTTATGTCGTGTTTATCATGTGTGTCTACTCACTACTTGTTGCTCAAGAAGTAGAAAAAAAATCATTATAAAAAAAAGCGGGAGACAAAACAGAAGATGTTAATGTCTGGGTTGAAAAAGAAAAATTGGTCACCGCTGATGTTACCAAAAATGGAGCGAGTAATCGTAAGATCAAAATCGTCTTGGACTCTGATACTGATGAAACTGTGTATGAGTGGTATGATGAGGGAGAGGTTCCTCAGGATGTAAAAGAAAAGTTAGAAAAAGCAGGAGTAGATCTTTAGATATTGAATGTTCCAGAAGGATCATTTACGGAAGAAAAAAAGGATAGCGATAGAGTGGAATGGAGATGGTGAAATGCCAGTGGAACTTAAGATTTTTAACGAAAAATATGGGCTTGATTTGTCCGAGTACCTCAGTGAGGACCAGATGGTTGGTAAGAAGAAGGTGGTTACGTTAGAAAAGCATATGATCGAATCAGATGGAGGGCCAACAATCCGAAAAAAAACTAAGAAAGGAAAACGTTACAGGACAATTACCATTAAGGCTGACGGTAATCAAAATGTCATGGAATGGGTTAAGGATCGTGAGTCGAAAGGGAAAGCATAAGACTAATAAGATGAGAATGCATGCCCCTCAAGGAGAAATGATTTTTATCAGCGATGAAGATATACAGGTCTCAGATTCATATATAGGGGCGCAGGTAGAACGCTTTAATAAGGGAGCAGTTGTGTTAGATATGATGAAGGATAGTCCAGCGGATAAGGCAGAACTTGAAAAAGGTGATGTCATCACTAAGATCAATGGAGCTGGAACAAGGTCAATGGATTGATTATTAAACCTATTCAATTACTTTGAGCCAAATGATAAGGTAGAACTGACGATATTGAGAGATGGAAAAGAAAAAACCCTGAAAATGACCCTTGGTGAAAGACCAGGTTATTTTAGGTAATAAAACCACTCAATTAAGCTGAAATGAGGAAGTAGCAGATTTGGATCTGCGGTTTTTTTATGAATCACTTCCATACCATATATATTTGATCTTTTGTATGAATTTAACTTTTTATTTATGGCCTCATTTGATAGAGAGTTTTGGTTGAATCTCTTAAGAATGATTGTAAAGATTATTCTCAATGTTATAGGTATAACGCCATCTGTCACTACCCATAATCAACATGTTGTTACTCATGATGACGGCTGGTCTGTCAAAGGAGCTGGGAACGAACGATATGCCGCCGTATATAGAACTAAGAGTGAAGCAATAGAGCGAGCAAGAGAGATTGCTATTAATTATGGTTCAGATTTCATTATACACAGATCAGACGAATCCATCAGAGACAGAATGAGCTATTAACTACTGATCCAACCATGCCTTAAATTCAGCAAGCTTAGATCGAGTGACTATTAAATATTCCTTTATCCAAGGTTTATTAGATTCTAATTTCATCCTATTGTTGAAGTATGGATGGGCTTTAGAAATAACATTGACATTCACAATTTGAGCACGGTTGATTTGAAAGAAAAATCGTGAGTCCAAAATATTGTTAAGTTCTTCTATTGTTTTATTATATGTATAGCGTTGTCCCTCTTTATTGTAGACTAAGGTGACACCATCTTCAGAAGTTACAAAGGCTACTTTATTAGTGTCAATGAATTCGAAATGATTAGCTCGCTTCATCAGAAATCGTTGCTTTTTTTTGTCCTTCTAACGACTTTAGAAGATGCTAAAATTGATCGATATAATTATTCGGAGAATTGTTATCAGATATCTTATCGTATTTATTCAGCGCTCGTTCTAATTCATCTTTTTCGATTGGCTTAAGTAGGTAATCGATACTATTAACTTTAAAGGCCTCTATGCCGTAGGCGTCATATGCTGTTGTGAATATGATCGGGGTTTCAATAGTAACATGATTAAATATCTCAAAGCTTGATCCATCGGCAAGCTGTATATCCATGAAGACCAGATCAACTACGAGAGCACTAGAAAAATGTTTACTGCTACTTTAACCGACTCTATATGATGAGGTAAACTGAATGTCCTATGGTTTTAGCGAGGAGCTTATTCAAATTTGAAGGCATTCAGTTCGTCCTCTATAATGACTATGTTCATATGCCTATTTTCTATGAGTGATTAGTGGAAGGACTACTTCGTAAAAAGAGTCTTTTTCGATAATGTCTATGGGTTTGTCAGTGAAAAATGAAAAGCGTTTAGTAATATTTTTTAAGCCCATAACTGATGATTCTGGTGCTCTTATTTTAAGTTGTTTGTTATTGAGCACATGAATTGATTCATCCTCTATGGCTATATTGAAAGTCAATGGCTTCTTGCTACTCATAATATTATGTTTCACTGCATTTTCTATTAACAATTGTAAGCTCATTGGTGAGATATGCAATTGATCTGGACTATTGGTAGGATAATTAACACTGAATCCATTGAGAAACCTTTCTTTAAGCAGGTCAATAAAAATGCCAAGATTATTTAGCTTCTGTTTTAACGGAATAAGACGTTCATCTTGTTGGCTGACCGCCATACGATAGAATTTGGACAGCTTGCTGAGATATCCCATCGCTTGTTCCTGATCCATAGGAATCAGGTTCATCAGTTTATTTAAATTATTAAACAAAAAATGAGGATTGATCTGTGACCTCAGATGATCAAGCTGGGTTTATACATGAGCTAATCTTAGCTCATTTGGTTCCAGCAGTACAGCTCTATAATTATCAAAAAAGTAAATTACTTCATAAGCAAGTGACACTGCGATGCAGATGAAATATGTTGTGAAAGTCGCAATTTAATAGCTGGGATTACTAAGATCTGTTAATGACGTAAAGTGATTTATCCCCAACACCATCAATGTAACACAACCACCAATTACAGGAGTTGATAAAAGTATGAAGAGAAGATGATAAGTAAGTCTTTTTTTGTTTTGCTCCAATAACGGAAATCGTTTGCGCAGGAAGATCATTATTTCTAAATTGGCAACCCAAAAGGCAGTGGTATAGAGTAATCCTTCCATCATGTCCCACATCCCAGCAATACTTGGTAGGAACTGCGGAGCTCTGAAAAAAATGAGCTGAATGAAAAAGGGTGATAACCGGTATGCCAATTATTAAGAATCGAGTATCATCAAAAGCAAGGAATTTATTTCTATCTGACTGCATCTTCGTAAAAGTGAAGGCAGATACATTATCCACCTCCAGTTAATTTATCTCTTAGAATTGATATTCGTATAAAGGGTCTGGGGAAAACCCAATTTGATCAATTTGATAGATGTTTTTCGTAATTCGATTATACTGCCTGGTAAATATGTTAGACTTATTGGTTACATTTTGAAAATCAAAGAAAAGCTGATGTGTGGATCTCTTTTTCTTACTATTGGTTATTAATTAAAATTTGAGGTCCCATTCTAAAAAGTCGTCATATTGTTGGGTAAAGCCAAATTCTTTTTGTATTCTATCAGTCCCAAGTATTCGGGATCGCTCTAAATCTACAGGTGTATACCAGGTTCCACCAGAGGTAGTGATTTTAGTGTCGATAATGAAAGCATTATTTTCTTCTTTACCCACATTGAATTCTCTTTCTATTAGCACGTTTAGTACATAGCCATTGTCAAATGGAGTGCTTCTTTCTATGTTATCATTTCCGCGATATTTATTTTCAAAAAAGGAGGGGATAACCAGCATGTTAAATTCGTTGATATTGAATTTTTCTAACGTTAGCTCGACACCTCTATTGAATCTGTACCTTCGTTAACGTGTGATGTTTTGTTATCAGCAAAGACGAAATCCCCACTCTCTATAAGAGTCGAGTTACTACTAGTCAAGGCATCTACTGCTGCGTTATTTATTTCTTGATGATAAACCTCAGCTTTCAATATCCAATTAGTAGCTGGTTGGACATAATAGGCCAATACATAGTGATCTGATCTCAAGAGATTTGAATTGGCAATAGTTTTCATCAATATACTTCCAACTTCTTCATTTAAGAATAGTACGGGGAGGGGTAGATTTTGGTGATGTATACCATATCACAAAGTCAACTTTGGACTTTCTCCAAGTACATAACTTAGTGAGACCCTTGGTTCTATTTCAAACTGCTCATAGAGAGATGAGTACTGACTATGTAGGCCAACCTTAAGATCCAGATTTTCATCAAAACGGGATATTGACTGTGCATATGCTTGTATTAAATCAAATCCACCATCAAAATCATAATCTGTAAACCAGTCCGGTTGACTATATCCGTTCCTATCAGGTGGACCATCCCTATTACGAAGGAGTACGTCTTGGTCAAACCCTTAGTGTAATAGTCCTGCCTTTATAGTTTGATTAGCAGACAGTTTTGTGTTCAGATAAGATGATATGGTAAATCTGTTCTCATAAGTATCCGCTTCTGTGCACTTAGACTTATTATCAAGAACCTCTGGATACAAAGCTCTATGCTGTACAAAAGTATTTTCTCTGAACGTACCACCAATTACTGTCCTGATATAGGTCTTGTCATTGACCAGGTAATTCTGTTTAAGACCAACAACTCTGAAGCTTGCATTAACAGAGGAATCTTCATCCTCTGCGGCAAATAGATCTCCTCCATCTATCTTATCCCATAAAAAGTCGATCTGAGAACGTCCTCCAATACCAAAGACAGAAAATTGCCCCAAAGTATTAATTCCTGAATCTATCTTAAATGATAAGTCTCGATAATCTGGTACGGCTGAAGTTATGCCAGCACTAATAATACCGACGAATAAGTACCTTCCTGCCATGAGATAGCCTCCCACTTGTTGCCTAATTTTCCTTCAGCCATTCCTTCGAAACCGCTGAATGCTCCAACTTGCAGGGTGTATTCGGCACGCGCCTTATTTCCATTCCTAAATCCCTGATCAAATACACCAGCATTAGCATTGCCATAATCTGCCGGAAAGGCAGATGTAATAAAGTCGGAATTCTTCAAGACATTTGAATTCACAGCACTTACTGGACTACCCATGGTCCCTAGTATTGAAAAGTGATTAGGGCTCGGATTAGAAATACCCTCTATACGCCATAAAACGCCAGTTGGAGAATTACCTCTTATTACAATATCATTTCTACAATCATCAGGAGCTGATACTCCAGCAAAATTAGAGGTAAGTCGGGCTACATCATTTCTGCCACCTGAGTAGCGATTGATTTCTTCTACGCTGAATTGTCTATTAGAGTTGGTCGCTGCCATTTCATTCTGTGTCTGATCCTTTACAGATTATGCGACGATCATTACCTCTTCTATTTCGGTAATTGATTTTCTGAGACTTATGTCCAACAGTACATCTTTTCCGCGGGCAAAATCAATGTTGGGGAGAGTTGGAGTCTCATATCCAAGGAAGTTGACTACAATCACATTTCAACCTAAAGGAAGTTGAGTTAAAGTAAACGAACCTTCTATATCTGTACCTTGGTTG
>CACLQQ010000011.1 GCA_902609095.1 uncultured Bacteroidota bacterium
GTTTACGGGGTTCTATTTATCTTAAATACAGCTTAATATAGTTACATATCTAATGAATCTCCCTATAAAGGGCTTAATAAAAAAGCGCTTGTCAAATTTAGCCCCACTAGAAAATTTGACGCAAACTACAACGTACTTTGTACAGACCTAATTAAACTTCGTTCTGATATAGTCATATAGTTCATAGTCGTAGCTATTGAGATCTGCCAGCTTATTCAGGTCAGCCTCAGAAATCCCCAATCGCGAGATGAGCCCACTCTTATCAACGCTACTCTTATTTTTAACTTTGAACTTGCTCCGCGGCAATCCTGTAACCTCACAGATTGACTTGATGTCCTGATTATAGTTTTCGACAGAAGCGATATAGGCGAATTCATCAACATTTTTCTTTGCCGTCTCAATCATATCTGGTCTCGCATGTACAGTAGTTTCATGTCCAGAAAAAAGCTTGCACATCAAGTTGTGCTGATGGAAGTTCGGCTTAAGAATATTTTGAAAGGTAACCTCATCATTTTTTAACTTCTCATGCATATTATGATCTTTAAAGTCATACCTGACATATGAGTAAAATGACAAGAATCTATTTACTGGATCCCTGACAATAGAAATTGATCTTAGTGGTCCGAAAAAATCAACAATAGGTGTATACGGCACGTGCCCATAGATATATTTGAACCGCCCGCCCTTATTGCGATTTATTCGTTCCAGAATTTCGATTAGAGGATCTGACTTACCAGTTCTATAAATCGTTGCAAGATCCCTATGCGTAAACTCTGATTCGATCAAAGATCTGAGGCTTGTTCCTCCCGCCTTGGGGACATGTAAGAAGAATACCGGTCTCTTTTTCAATTGGTCTATTTAAACAATGATAATTTAAAATCATAATTGAGAGATATACGTAATACCTGTCCGAATTTCGAGTGAACTTTATAGTAACTCACTTTTTCCGTGATAACTGCCTTCTTATTCAAATTACCATTAAAGCCGTCTCCAAAATTGAGATTGATCCAGATTTCCTTTTGGCTATTCGTACCAGCTGACTTTTTAGGCTCTATTTTAAAATATACATTTTTGATTTTTGATTTTAGCAACCTTATGTGGACGTGACCCTTTTCTCCGTAAGTAACCCCCTCTCGCTTAAACTCAACAGACCCATCACTATTATTAGTAATTACACCATTAATCAATCTGTATTTATAATCCGCTCCTGGCTTGAGGACATCGAGATCAGATAAATCTTCTTCCGTAACCTCTACAAAATCAAACTGCTCTTTAGAAATATTCTTATAGCCAGTAGTTGGGTCAATGAATTGTATGCAATTCTTCAGGACCTTATCAGACATTTCATAACCAACGAAAGTTGCCAAATCAATGACATGTTGTTTAGAATCACTGACAAGGTCCTCGTATGAGACAAAATATACATCGCCCTTGAACTTATCAATAAACCTGTGAATTTTACCGTAGTAATCGTTGGTTACCTTCAAAGCTGTTAAGATCTTTGCGTCAGACCTCCTCACCTGGGAGTACGCCACATTAAGTTGATTGCGATAAACCAAAATTATCTGCGGATTCCTCACCTCTTCTATAATCTGATCCAGATGAAAGATGATATGGGGCATTTTCCATCCCCATACTTTATATTTCTCATTCCGATCTCTGATGGTATGTCTGAGCTCTTTTATGTCCATGGTAAGAAACTTGGGATCTTCGTGATTATGTCCTAATCCATCACCCATAAATATCTCCATTTCTCGTAATAAGCCTGACACTAGTGAAGTGCCACCTCGTGGTGCACCCAACACGATAAACGTTTTTTCCATTAGATATTTATCTATTTACAAATTACTTTTTTATCAACGCATAAGTATCTTGCTGTCCTCGATTTCCGCCTGCTATTCTATAGCTTAAACTCCACTTATTCAACAAATGTTTGACTATCCACTCTACTGTGAGTCCCGCCTCTCCCCAAAATTTTGTATGCAACTCTCTATTCCCACTATTCTTGAATGACGGACGAAAATAATGACCATTGCTCAGTAAGTTCATATGCTTTCTTATCTATAGGCATTATTGTCAACGCCTGTAGTTCTCAGCTTGTTTCTTAACCTATAAAAACTAAGGGCAGTAAATATAAAAACTCTCCTGATTTTATAATACGGTGCAGTTCATGAAACCACAATATAGCCTCCTCTTCACGAAGATGAGATAAAACAGATATCGAGTATGCACCATCATAATTACTACTCTCAACATCTAACTCAGGAAGCTGTGGTGAAGCAAAAAACTTACAATCCTTAATATACTCCGATGCCCATTTAATGGTGGATTATTTAAGTCACACCCCACATAATTTGCATCAGATCTATATAATTTCATGGACTTGACTGTTCATCCACCAATACATCCAAAGTCTAAATATGCGCCACCTTTCTTAAAAGTGATTTTTGATTTATTCAGAATTGACAAGATCTCGTTCATTCATTAAAAATCAAAGAAGACTCCACTCTTTCTACCTACCCAATGAATACTCTAATAAGCAGCGTATTACTAATACTAATCAGATTACCATTGTTGTCCTCACATCTGAGTACAAATCCCTTTAATATTTCCGTGTAGTTAAGCCTACTATTATAATCCGGAGCAGTACCAATACAATCATTATAAATCTTATGCGTACCTAACTGATCATCGCGCACTCTATCATTGTAGAAATCAAATAGCTTTTTAGATTTTGTCATTTACAGTTACGTTCAAATATATTTCGCATCCTTATCTAAGTCGCACCTCGCCTAAAAACTTCTCAATTAAAAAGCAAGGTAAGGACGAAAAAATTATTGACAAGAGCAAAAACAATAAAGAATAGACCGTTGAAACTTCAACCTTATAATATTGCACAATCCTCAATATTGGCATATGAAATAAATACAGACAACAGACTGAAACTTGTTGCTCCGAGGAATCTTAACAGCTTAAGTTCAAAAATTCATTTCACAATCCCCCTTACTCTTAAGCGTTACGACAAGCAGACCACTCCATAGGGTTCAATAGACAAAGTAATTTTCTGGTCTTGCCAAATCATGGGTAAGTCTGAAAAAATACTACCGATTCTATCCATCATCTTACTCATCGACCTTCCAGCTTATGCCCACAAATGTACACATCCATTGGATCAATAAAGACCATACATTGAATCTCTATAGGAAACTATGAAGAATTGGAGACTACAACCAAAAAAAGCTTACCATTTTAGAGGTAAGCTTTTTTGTACATATCTTTAACTGATGGTTATCTCATTTTTACCATTTTCTTGTTACTAATTATAGCACCGTCAACCTCCAGAGAATAAGTGTAAGTTCCTGATGGTAACTCATCAGCAGAAATATTTAACTGTCCAGCACCACTCTGTAAAGATATAGTTTTGATTAACTGACCAGTCAAATTGTAAAATTTCATCTTTGCGGAAGAAGCATTGTCAGCTACAGTGTAAGAAATAACTGTACCTTCGTTGTAAGGATTAGGACTATTTTGTCCTAATGTGCTTTGAGCAGCATCAACTAAATCTACATTGTCTATTGTATTATTCTCTACTGAACCAATTACTTCTTGTAGATCGGCAACTTGTACTTGAAGATCTTCTATTATTTTTTGCTGCTCCTGAATGGCATTGATTAATAAGTACTTAATCTCACTATCATGAATAGCTAAAAACTCCTCCTCAACATTGCTCTTAATATCATCAAACTCATTTTTTATGTGAGTGAACTTACTTACCATATAAGGC
The DNA here is from genome assembly GCA_902609095.1 of uncultured Bacteroidota bacterium. Lineage (GTDB taxonomy): Bacteria > Bacteroidota > Bacteroidia > Chitinophagales > Saprospiraceae > GYS-P2D. The sequence goes on from CACLQQ010000011.1 coordinate 3,785, forward strand.
ACAGTTTTTTGAAGCTCTTGAGCTATTAAACCGATATGTTCTCTATCGTTAAAAGTACCACCTTTACCATTGTAAGTATATGAAACTGGTCTCAAATCCATTACTTGTTCTAATCCTGATTTAAAAGTTTTAATGTTGCTCTTAAGTCTCTTGTCAGATGTTAACATTATACCATTAGCCGTAACATCTCCTGCCACCGTAAGGTTTTTGGTGCCATTGCGCAATCTCATAGCCACTCCAGCACCAAATCTCCATACTATGTCCGAACCCGTTTTTTGTCTGAACTGTAGCAATCCACTATTATTCAAATATCCCATAGCACCCATTGTACCATTTGGATCTTTGTAAACGAATTGAGAGTTTCCTTGAACTTTGGTTGTTTCTAAGAAGATAGTTCCTGCAATACCTTTAACATGCATAATTTGTTGTGGATTAGGCTCACCTATTCCCACATAACCATTTGAGGCGACTTTAAGTGCCTGCCCCATCATCATTCCGGCGAACATCATAAAACTTAGTAAAAGAATAAAATTTTTCATTTGTAATTTTTTTAAACTAATCTTTAAAAGAATCAACAAATGGGATTTCTCATTATTTCTCACATCGAGAACGAATGATAGAAACCACATTATATCGTTTCCTCATAAAAAGCTCGAAAGCAGGAGAAGAAGATGCGAGACTTAGCATATTAATTCTATCTCGAAGAAGTAAAGTAAATCCTGAGACTCAGACCGTCTCCTACTACTTCCTACTTTCTAAAAGTTAATAATTAATTGTCAACATAAAATGTAAGAAGACTTTCTCCTTACTATTATAAAATAAAGGTAATTTGAAAATTATCCTATCCCCACTTTTAGGGATTTTAATATTTTTTGACATTAGCCCGCTAAAGCGGTTCCTTCATTCAAATGTCTCCTATACATTTGCCCTTTGGGATCATTCACTCATCCACTTGAAGAGATTTGTTAATTTTTCCGTTAGTCCGAATTGTGGGAGGACTATCGGCAGATAGGTTCTCTCATTTGAAGGTCGTTTAGACCTTCACCCTAAAGGGAAGCAAACCCGCTCACTTCGTGGTTCAATGGTTTGATTATTTTAACATCATCAACTTGGCCAAGATCGTTCGCTCATCAAAAAATCATTTTTAATAGGGTTTGGTGACCTTACCCACCTGCCTCGCTATTTATTATCTTAAAAGTCCTTTGACTTTCAATACTGAGTAGATGACTCCCATCCACTTCATGGTTCACTCTTTGAAGTTCATTTAGACCTCCACCCTAAAGGGATCATTTGCTAATGAGTTTCGATAAATAAACCATTTTTGATTCATCACGATAACATCACACACCGCTTCTATGAACATGAACTGCTGAACGGCACCACATATACTTACTTCCTAACTTTCGACGGTAAGGTTTTATTCCTCTAATCACTGCCGTCCTACATTGCAGCCCACCTACTGGGATGTTTTTGACTCCACTTTTTCATGACCACTCCCTCGTTAGACGTGCTCCTCTTTTAGGTTCATTCATTTGTTTACTTTCAACAACTCAGTTTAAGCAATTTATGAGTAACTGATCTAATGGAAAACCATAATTCTATAAACGTCGAGAATTTAATCAATAAGTGTCCAAATTTTAGTAATTTATGATTACAAGATAAAAGAGTTGTTCTAAAAGTATAGTGATATTGCGGGCTGACTTGTTCATCCTGTTCACACTCATCATATACTATGACCTGATACACTCTTGTTAACTAAGTCATCACTTTTTTGGTAGTTGTATGCAACGCTATAATAAGCCAAGATTCTTAAAACTTTTTGGATTACTTACTTCGTTAACGTAAGCTTTATAATCTTACAGCTCCATTCTTTGAAAAGCCAAATTTTGACCGACAAGATAAGTAACACTAAACGATAATAATGGTCAACTCCATTACTGCACTCAATCTAACTGTTCACGCTTGTTCCCGTTACTACTTTTCTCCTCCAATGATTTCAAAATGGTGAAACTCATCTTTATGAGTTCCCTTATATTAAGCTTTTGTTCAGCTTATATTTCCTTTATTGATTTGTCAAGGATTGGACCAAGAAATGCTCAACTTCAAAGTTTTTCAGCCCTTGATAGATGAACATATTTCTCTTAGCCTCTTTTCTTCTCTTCCTTTTCCTTTAATAAAAAGACACAAAAATCAAGGTCATTAAAATGCTCATCACTTTCGCTGCTCCCACCCCCACAGTTTATGACTGATCCACTCGCTGTTCTTAGAATATAATTTTCAAAATCCTAATATTCAACGTCTTGGATACATAATATACAAGCTATGTCAATCCTATCCTTCATCTATTTCTTATATCGACAACTTACTCTAAATAAATCGGATTGCCCTTTACTTCCTCTTAAATCGATCTCTCCTCAAACAATTACCCTTGAGAATCATAATGATAACTACTTTTATATCTATGGTTAACACGTTGAAATATATAGATTTCTATGCCATATGATACCATCATTCTATTAATGCCAAGGATTGGGCCAAGAACTGTTAACATCTGTAGTTTTTGACAAATTCCAATTTAGTCTTCCAAACAAATTCTCTTAAAGCCATAAAGCCGTCCCCGTCTTAATTTTGTGTTTACCCGCTTATTAATAGTGTTAGCTATAATCTTTATTATAAGCTTATTGCAAATATAAGGGACACAAAAAGATTTTGTATTCCCTAAAAGTGGGTAAATTATTTTCTCGCTGGCATTAATGTATTTTGTAATCCTCTTTTCGGAATCATGCCCTCCGTACCCTAAAGCGACAAATTGATCTGCTCACCCTCCTCGCCTTTCGGCTGGCAAATCGACAATAATCTATTTGTGTCTAAAAGTGGGATGAACGAAACGCAATCCGTATGAAGTAGGGATTACAGTTTAAACGACCTTGGGTGGTGTGTCTACCTGCCGTGGCGGGAACCTGTGTTAGCAGCTTAATCGCTATGTCTATTTAAAAACGGAAATCTACTTTAAGGGGTAAAAAATCAAATACTATAGCGTAGTCAATCATCTATTAGCACTTTTGCAGTCGGCCAAAAGCCCTCTTACGGTCGACATGTTCTTTCATTTTTGAGATCAATTATATAGTTAGTGCCGAGCAAGCCTGAACGGGTTTATATTTTTATAGAAAAATAATTCGAGGCGAGCCTGAACCCTGAAGGGATGATATGACCAGTCTATAATCCTTTGACTAAGTATAGGTCCTATCACTTTTTTAAAAAAATAGTAATCAATAAATCCAATAGTATAAGGCTCCCCTCCATGCTTAGCTACCCGCAAACCCACGATGCTATTGATGCCTCGGGCCTACCTGGTAATGAGAAATTGAGTATTTAGAATGAAAAATGAAAGATTAGTGGCTGCAGTAATCGGAAATGGAAATTGATAATGAAAGATAGTAACGAGTGGTTAGTGGTGAATCAAAAGCCTGAAGGGCTAATATTCTTATAGAAAATAATTCGAGGCGAGCCTGAAACCTGAAAGGGTAATATGACCAGTTTATAACCCTGTGCCTATGTATTTGCTCGCTCACTTTTTTAAAAAAAGTAATCAAAAAATCCAATAGCATGAGGCTCCCCTCCGTGCTTAGCTACCCGCAAACCCCCGATGCTATTGATGCCTCGCCCTTCCTGGTAATGAAAGATAGTAGCGAGGGCAGAGTTACAATGAGCGAAAGGCAATCTCAATTAAACATTAAAATTTTATTTCACGGAAATAGAACTGAATATTAATGACTTCCGAATTATTGAAGGATCTGCCTAATTTATATAGGCTTCAACTTAATACCGCCTTGGTATAATTAGTAAGATCACTTAAATGATTTATTACAATACTCTCAACAATTTCTAAATTCAGCTTTTGGTAATCATAAACAGCTATATTGCGAAAAAAAATCATTTTCTTTAAGCATTCACATAAGTCAGCAGCTATAACTCTATGTTTGGACAGCACATCGAAGACGACTCTATACTCTTGGGGAATTCCCCATCTATTGACCCCAATAAGATGTTCTCCAAGATCTATGCTGGCCTGTATCGCACGCTAGATATTAAGTATAATTGAATCTTGATGTCCATAATCCGTGGCAAAACTATTTGGATCAGACTCCTCAGTAACTCGTCGAAGACATCGTTCAACTGTGGCTACTTTATTCATAACAACTTCATCCATGACATACAGTCTTATTGCTTCGAATCTGTTTGTAAATTGGTTCATTTAATTCCATTAGGTCTATATATAGCCATATGCACTTTGACTCATATGCGTCAACAATATCGACATCCGTACAATAAATACTCCTGCCAGATTGAATAACTTGTTTTTGAATAAATGTTGTAATATCCCTAAGATCTACTAAATCAATATCAATAGAAAGTTGAGATGCAATCCTCTCTTGAATATTCCATCTATGTAGATTATCCAATTCTGACTCTGCTAAAACAGCAATATCTATATCGCTCTTGGCATGAAAGCTATTAGTTAGAATACTACCAAAGAGATAGATTGCCGATAGGCCAGTAATCTCTTGTGATGAGATGTGATTGATAATCGGTATGCTATTTTTGATATCAGTCAAAGTATCTAAACTAATTATAGGAAGTAGTGCAAATTATAGATTAGTAATGTACAAAATAGTTAAAGATCCGTGAGTGAATATTCTAACTGATAATCATGAGAATATTTCATTTGTGAGTTAATAATGAAGAATCAGAAGTCAGTAGCACTGGAGAGTTTCTATGGCGAATATTACACAAAAAATCTTCATTGTTAACCAACCAAAAGGCTAATGGACTGATAATGCTGTAGCAAAAAAAGAATAATTGATAATTGGGAATGAAGCAAACCCTGAAGGGGTGGTACATCTTATTATGGTAGTATTTGTGCCGCAGTTTCTGTCAAGCTAGCTCTCTTCGCAAGTTTTAGTGCCTTTAAAGCAACAGATTCCAATAAAACTTGATAATTGAGAATTAAAAATTCAGCGATAATCCTGTCTGATGAACAACTAAAAGAAAGACTGAAAGGCTGCAATAATTATAGAATAGTTCTGCAGGAAATATTCACAAATCCTGAAAGGATGTTACTTTTTAGTAGTTATTAGTTTAGAAGTACAGTAGTCTCCGCAAACCCTGCGCTCTCTGCGAGCTTAGCGCCTATGAAAGAAATATGGACATCCAATTACTATATAGATATTCCTATGCGGTAGGATGCTGACAGGTTATTGAGATTAGGGCATTGACATTCTTTATATCAACTGTAGCAAACATCTTATCTTTATCATAAGCCGCTCACTTCTGAAAATTTTCATTATAGAAGGCAACGACAGTATGAAATAGTATCAAATGATAAAATAAAAGTCAAACAAATGGATGTATCTCAACTATCCTCAAGGATGTTCTGGAATACACCTGTAGAGCATATTGACCCTTGGGTACATCGTGGATGGATCATAGAACGAGCCATGAGATATGGTTCTCTCTCAGATTGGCACCTATTAAAAAAGTGGTATGACAAAGAAACAATGCGTCAATCAGTGATCAGGTTAAGAGATCTTGATGCTATGAGCATTGCTTATTTGAGTATAGTTTTGGACATGCCTAAAAAAGAATTTAGATGTTATCCCGAGAGACAGTTACGCCCGAGCTTTTGGCATCGTTAGGGCAGCTAATGACGTTAAGGGTATTAAGTGAAACAAGGTTGGCGGGAGGTACCCCCGCCTTAGCACTACAGTTAGGTCATAGACATTCTGTAAATATCGATCTATTTGGAAAGATAAGAGCAACTGGAGAAAATCTTATGGCTTCGCTGTCTAAGATAGGGAAAATCAATACTGCCCAGTCAGATAAAGCTGTAAGACAGTATTTTATAAACCAGATCAAGGTGGACATCGTGAATTATCAATATGACTGGATCGCCCTGATGATTACCAATGCAGGAATAAGAATGGCAGATAAATCGGATATCCCTGCTATGAAAGTTTCAGCAATTACAAATCGGGGCTCTCGCAAGGATTTTGTTGATCTTTATTTTTTATTAAAGCACTATTCTTTACGGGATATTCTGGATTTTTATTTTAAAAATATCCGGATGGTAATGATTGGTTAGCGATCAGAAGCTAAGGCTATTTCGATGATGCTGAGCAACAGCCCATGCCCAAAATGCATGCAGATGAAAACTGGCGCGATATCAGACGAAAGATTGCGGATGAAGTAAAGAAGTGTTAGTTAATAGCTGATCATTGAGAATGAGAAATTTAGACCGCCAAGCATCTGTTAAAATCATCGCTTTACGCACTTAGACCCTTTGTGAGAATTATTTTTCATCCATGACTTTGTAGATATTTCTCTGCGACCAATATGAAAAAAGAGTTCATAAAATGGCAATGACTCAATTGATCACTAACAACTAAGAGTGGTATTAGTCTCTTAAAATGTCATCCACACTGATGGTGAATTTACTAAGAATCGAACTGGTGACACTTTCTCCAGTGACTTATGGTTTACTACCAATATACCTTCCTCATTCATTAAAGGTATAGATTATAATGGTCTGCTCCATAGGAGATACCAGCTAATATTCTATGACTCCATTTTCTTCATTAAGTTCAAATTTTTCTTTTCTCTCCTTTACGAGAATTACCTGGAGATAAAATTTCTATAATTAGCTCCGGGGCTCCAGAACAGCCTTTATCAGTAAGTATGGTAGTATCACATATGGCACATATATCAGGTTGTACAACAGTAGAATGAGCATCCTGTGATAATACAACATCGAAAGGAGCATTATAAATTTTGCATTTTTTGCCATCGAGGTGGCCAGCTATATGAACTAACAGGTTTCTTGATATACCTTGATGATATCTTTTAGGGGACGGTGACATCTTGAATAACTTACCTTTTATAAGCTCTACTCTTTCTTGAAATTGCCAGGTTACGTAGTCGGCATAGGTGTAATATCCATTTGGATCAAGCTGTGAAAAAGATGTGATCTTAGGCACGAACGATTAATTAAGAATTGATATTTTACATTGATTAGTTGAGAATTGATATCACACCCAGCAAAACCTGAAAAAAGGAAATGCTAATATTTATGTAATACATTGAAAAATTAGCACTCGCTAACGATAAATCTTGGATCTCGATTTATTAGGAGCCAGACTATTTGACCCTTCTGATCAAACTAACAATCTCTATGGCCTTTCTTACTTCAGCAGTTCCGAATCCTCCTCCATTTAGAATATCCTGATAACTCATGGTGTGTAGATCGGTAAAACCATCACTAAACTCAATTTCCTCTCCTGATACAGATATATTTCTGAACGTTCTCTGACCAGCCTTTTTAAGTTCTACAGGAATATCATCATGATTAATGCTGAGAAACCAATTGACATTTGCTCGTTCTAATGCTAAAAAACCCTTTGCCCTATCATACTGACATAATTCTACTTGAGCATCGGTAACGTTGCCAAAAATCCATATCAACATATCAAAAAAGTGAATGCCTATATTAGTCACGATTCCACCACTCTTAGTCTCGTCCCCCTTCCATGAAATCGAATACCACTTACCCCTAGAAGTAACGTAAGTTAAATCAATGTCATAGATTCTATCCTTTGGTCCCTGATCCACTTTATTTTTTAAATTGATAATCTCAGGATGAAGGCGCAACTGCAAGATGTTATAAATCTTATTACCTGTTTCCTCTTCTAATTGTTGCAGTACATCAATATTCCATGGGTTAAGCACCAGTGGTTTCTCGCATATAACATCACATCCATTTCGCAACCCAAAGCGACAATGAGCATCATGTAAATGACTGGGCGTACATACGCTAAGAAAATCTAATGGGGTTTTAGAAAGTGAACGTTTATGAATATGGCGATCAAACCTTTCAAATTCTGTGAAGAAGTTTGCTTCTGGAAAATAAATGTCGATGATTCCGACACTATCATTAGGATCATATGCTGCCACTAGTTGATGTCCAGTATCCCTGATAGCAATCATATGTCTGGGAGCAATGTATCCAGCTGCACCAATTAGAGCGAAGCTTTTCATATCATAAATCTATGTTGAATAGACGCTAATCGGAAAAATATACTTCAGAACATGAGTGTATATAGCCTAAATAAGTAGTTTGATAAAATATTGTCAAATAAGCCTAATCACTATTTCTTCAGGCTTCATTCTGTATAGACCTCCACTTTCTGGACAAGTTGCTTCATTTGTATCATCAAAATGAAGTCTGTGACCATATTCACTCATCCATCCTATCCTCTTAGCAGGATTGCCAACCCATAATTCATAATCTAACACAGGTTTAGTTATTACCGCACCAGCCCCTATGAAGGCATACCGCCCTATTTTATTACCGCAGACTATAGTGGCATTAGCTCCTATAGTAGCTCCTTTCTTCAATATAGTTTTGAGGTATTCATTTCTACGGTTGATAGCACTTCTAGGATTGGTAACATTAGTAAATACCATAGATGGCCCTAAAAAAACATCATCCTCACATATTACACCCTCGTGAATCGATACATTATTCTGAATCTTCACATTGTCTCCTATAAGCACATTAGACATCACTACTACATTTTGACCTAAACTACAATTACTCCCAATTTTACAACTTGGCATTATATGTGAAAAATGCCAAATCTTCGTACCTTTCCCGATTTGACACCCTACATCAATTACAGCAGTAGGATGAGCAAAATATTTCTTGTCTGACATTAGCAACAATTAGGATTCGCAAAAAAATTACGAATACAGTCACAAATATATTGGATCGTGTCTTTTGATAGTTCTGGGTAAATAGGGAGGGAAAGTACTTCTGAACATAATTGCTCGGTAACTGGAAGCTGATGTTTAGGAAAGTAGTTTGTGTATGCTAACTGTCTATAAAGGGGTAAAGGATAGTACACCATAGAAGCTATGCCCCGCTCAGCCAAATAACCCTTCAAGCTGCCTCTCAACCCATTACTAATTCTCAATGTATACTGATGAAACACATGAGATCCATAATCCCCCCGTTTTGGTAGACCTATCTCAGCAATACCTTCTAATTCCTTATCATAAATAGAAGCAGCCAGCTGGCGTGATTCGGAGTGATAATCTAAATACCTCAATTTTACGGTCAAAATAGCTGCTTGTAACGCATCTAATCGAGAATTTAATCCAACAATTTCATGATAATACTTTATTCGTTGACCATGATTGGCAATCATCTTGATTCTCGCAGCAAAATTTTCATCTGAAGTATAAACAGCTCCCCCATCACCGTAGCATCCGAGGGTCTTAGTTGGAAAGAATGAGGTGCAACCAATATGCCCAATAGTTCCTGTTTTCGATGTGAGGCCATTTGAAGAAGTATATGTAGCTCCAAATGATTGGGCATTATCTTCTATAACATAGATATCATTTTGATCAGCTATAGACATAATCGCTTCCATATCTGCAGCCTGTCCAAATAAATGAACAGGAACAATCGCCTTAGTTTTTTCTGTGATACTTCGGTCTATCTCACTAATTGATATATTATAAGTGTCAGGATCTACATCTACCAATATGGGTACTAAACCCAAAAGGACAATAACTTCTATCGTTGAGATATAATTAAAGGCTGGTATAATCACATGATCACCACACTTCAAGTCAAGAGCCATAAGTGCAATCTGCAGCGCATCAGTTCCACTTCCACAACTAATTATATGTGTCCCACCTAAATACTGAGATAGATCTGATTCAAACTCTGCTACAATTGGTCCCTTGATAAATCTTGCGGAGTCAATGACTTCTTGTATTCGAATATCTATTTCATCTTTGATTTTATCATATTGACCTTTTAGGTCTAACATTTGGATACCCTCATTCATATTTTGTGAAAAATTAGAGTGTCCAATACGTCAAGTTTTTAAATTTCTTCAAGCTAAATTTTGCTCTCTTTAGGTCAAATACAATTGGTTTATCTTTAAAATAGCTCAAATACCCTTCATCTGGCATCGATACATATTGATCATGTTTTACTGCAATGACAACAGCATCATAATCTGAATTGGCCGGTGTTATTAGGCTTAGCTGATATTGACGTTTCACCTGACTTGCTGAGACACCTGGATCTTCTACATCTACTGTTACTGAATATGACTTCAATTCCATAATCAAATCAACGACTTTAGAATTTCTGATATCTGCAACATTCTCTTTGTATGTTAAGCCTTTTACCAAAACTTTACATTGGCTTGGATTCTTACCCAAAACCAACAATTCTTGAATAAGTGATTTGGCTATAAAATGAGGAATATAATCATTCACTCGTCTACCTGCTGCAATGACTTGAGGATCGTGACCCAACTGTTTAGCCTTGTGTAAGAGATAAAAGGGATCAACACTGATACAGTGTCCACCGACTAAGCCTGGTTGGTACTTATGAAAATTCCATTTGGTTCCGGCTGCTTCGAGTACCTCACTTGTATCTATTCCGATCTTATCAAAAATGATAGCAAGCTCATTGATTAATGAGATATTCATATCTCGTTGAGTATTTTCAACAACTTTGGCTGCTTCAGCGATGATAATACTTGAAGCTTGGTGTAAGCCAGCAGTAATGATAGAGCAATATACATCACTAATCACCTCCAAAGCTTCAGAATCATTTCCAGAAACCACCTTTGGTATTTTTGTTAAAGTCCTTAGATTATCTCCCGGACTAATACGTTCTGGTGAATAACCTAATTTAAAATCAGCCCCCAAAGAAAGCCCTGAACAGGTCTCTAAAAGTGGTAGACATTCCTCTTCGGTGCATCCAGGATAAACAGTAGATTCATAAACCACATAATCACCTTTTTTTAAGACTCTACCAATACTCTCAGTTGCACTGATAAGCTGAGATAAATCTGGCACTTTATAATCGTCAATATCTGTAGGTACCGCTATAATATGAAAGTGTGCTTGAAAAAGATCGTCTGCTTGATTCGTAAAGGTAATATCCACATCTTCAAACTCATTAGATTGAATTTCCTGAGATGGATCCATTTTATTGTTTAGTAGAGCAATACGTTTAGGATCAATATCAAACGCTATTACTTTACATTTTTTTGCGAAAGCTAAAGCAAGAGGAAGGCCTACATAACCTAAACCAGTTACGGATAATAGTTTGTTCTTTGATAGTAGGTCTTTAAGCAAAGTCTTTTAATTCCAGTTAACATGCTTAACGTCTTCATAGACCTGTTTAATTCCATCTAATAAGCTTATCTGAGATTTCCAGCCCAACTGCTTGAGTCGAGTACTATCCATTAACTTCCTTGGCGTACCATCTGGTTTAGACAAGTCGTGAACAATTTCACCTTCAAATCCTACAACTCCCTTTATCAAATCGGTCAACTGTCTAATAGTAACTTCCTCTCCAGTTCCCACATTGATGAATTGCTTCTCGTCATAATTCTTCATTAAAAAAACTAAAGCATCGGTTAAATCATCCACATGCATGAATTCTCTTAAGGGGCTTCCCGTACCCCACATAACGACTTCTGGAAGCTTAGCTCTTTTAGCTTCTATAAACTTTCTCAAAAGAGCTGGTAAAACATGACTATTATTAAGGTCATAGTTATCATTAGGTCCATACAGATTTGTAGGCATGGCAGAAATAAAATTGCATCCATACTGATCCCAATACGCTTCACACATTTTAATACCTGCAATCTTAGCAATGGCATAAGGTTCATTAGTGGGTTCTAAAGGGTCTGTTAACAAATACTCCTCTTTTAAAGGCTGTGGAGCCATTTTGGGATATATACATGACGAGCCCAGAAATAATAATTTCTTAACTCCATTCATATAACTTTGATGAATAAGGTTATTTTGAATTTGGAGGTTATCATACAAAAAATCAGCTCTGTATGTATTGTTAGCATGAATACCTCCAACTTTAGCTGAGGCAACAAATACATAATCTGGCTTTTCGGAGAAAAAAAAATTTTGAACAGCTGGCTGCTTTCGAAGGTCTAATTCTTTCGAAGTTTTATGAATGACATTATGATAACCTTCAGATTTCAGTTTTCTAAGTATTGAAGAACCAACCATGCCACGATGACCAGCAATATAGATTTTAGCATCCTTATTCATGTTCATTTTTAATCTTGAAGCCCTGGTCCTTTAGCAGTTTATCTTTTTCAAATAACTTCAAATCAGACTGAACCATCTCTTCTATCATCATATCTAAATCATACTTTGGCTGCCATCCCAATTTTTCTTTAGCCTTGGTAGCATCACCAATCAAAAGGTCAACTTCAGTAGGTCTAAAATAGTTAGGATCAACACCAACAACTTGCCTTCCAACTTCCAAAGGATAACCAGAATTTAGTGCTGAAACGACATAAGCTCTTTCTTCAACTCCTGTGCCTTCGAACTTTAGCTTGATCCCAACTTGACCAAAAGCCTTAATCACAAAATTTCTAATAGATGTGGTTACACCAGTCGCTATTACAAAATCCTCTGGTGCTTCTTGTTGTAAGATCATCCACATTAAATCAACATAATCCTTTGCATGGCCCCAATCTCGTTGAGCATCCAAATTCCCCAAATACAACTTATCCTGTAAGCCCAAGGCAATTTTGGCTACAGCACGAGTAATCTTCCTGGTGACAAATGTTTCCCCCCTTAGCGGACTCTCGTGATTGAATAGTATCCCATTACAAGCATACATATTGTAAGCCTCTCGGTAATTCACAGTTATCCAATACGCATATAGCTTGGCCACCCCATATGGAGACCGAGGATAGAAAGGTGTCTTCTCTGACTGTGGAACCTCTTGAACTAATCCATACAATTCAGAAGTTGATGCTTGATAAATTTTTGTCTTTTCAATTAATCCAAGTATTCTCACCGCTTCCAGTATTCTCAATGTCCCTAACCCATCTACGTCCGCTGTATACTCCGGGCTATCAAAACTCACTTTAACATGAGACATCGCTCCGAGATTATAAATTTCATCAGGTTGAACCTCTTGGACTATTCTGATAATATTGGAAGAATCAGTCAAGTCTCCATAGTGTAACTTGAATCGAATATCTTTTTCATGAGGATCTTGATATAGGTGATCTAACCTGACTGTGTTAAACAAAGAAGACCTTCGCTTAATTCCATGAACGATATATCCTTTCTTCAACAGAAATTCTGATAGATAGGCACCATCTTGTCCAGTTACTCCAGTAATTAGGGCTACCCTTTTACTCATTGTTCAGATTCTTAAAAATCAAAAGCGTGAAGATATTGAATTAGCGGACTATAAGTTATGACCTCAAAAAGAATTGATTCTGCATGATTTTCCATTAAAGTAGAATTTTCCAAAACGATGAAAAGATCAAAGAGCTTAATTCCAACTTATCTACCCATCTTTAGGTATAAATATACATGGCCTAAAACCACTTGAATAGTTTATCGTTTAGAATTCTAATATGTCTAACCTTTGGATCCAAGCCGCTCGATTGAGAACCTTGCCATTGGCGATTGCCAATGTGAGTATAGGTACTGTATTAGCCCATAACTTTGGTCAGTTCTCTTGGGTGATATATGGTTTGACGACACTTACCGCTGTTCTTCTTCAGGTCTTGTCTAATTTAGCCAATGAGTATGGAGACTTCGTGCACGGAGCTGATCATGATCAAAGACAAGGCCCTAAGAGGACCGTACAATCTGGAGCGATCTCAGCTTCTCAAATGAAAAATGCGATTTTATTAGTTGGGGCACTCTGCATCTTATCGGGATGTACATTAGTATTTCTGACAGGTTTGTCTATAGTCTTTAAGATGTTCTTTATTGCTCTTGGTTTTATTGCAGTATGGGCGGCGATCAACTATACCGCTGGAGATAAACCATATGGCTACAGAGGCTTGGGAGATTTGTCAGTATTCTTATTTTTCGGATTGCTTTCAGTTATCGGAAGCTACTATTTACAATCGAGCACTTGGAATTGGAGTATTCTCCTTCCGGCAATCTCATGTGGAGCCTTCTCTATGGCAGTGCTCAATATCAATAACATCAGAGATATCGAATCAGATCGGATAGCAGGCAAGGACTCACTCGCACTAAAGATGGGTCGATCAACCGCTGTTACTTATCATGCCTCTTTATTGATTACAGGCCTTATCTCAGCATCACTATTCACGTTCATCAATTATAGTCATTGGATTCAACTGATTTTCTTATTGGTCATTCCTTTACTCACTATAAACTATCGAGCCGTCAAATCGAAAATTAAGCCTATGGAATTAGATCCATACCTAAAGCAGATGGCGCTGACCACTCTTCTATTTGTTATTACTTTTTCCGTAGGGCTAATCTGGTCATAGAACCAGTTTGAATACTAAAGCCTCAGGATTCTTTCATTGAAAGATTATAAATTTAAGATGTGGAACGATTGATATGGCTATCTGGGATTGTTTTGCTGCTCGGCTTTAAACATAAGTTGTGCAGCCAAACACTTTGTGAAGGTAGTTTAGGAGCCAATTTATTCGAGGATGGTGACTTTGGGAGTGGGATGTCCAACAACTTTCCAAGCAATGCAGGTTTGGCACCAGGATATCGTTATGTGACCAATGGTCCGCCTTCAGATGGAGAGTACATCCTAACCAATAATATGGGGCAATGGGCCAACCTCTATGGCACTTGGCTGGGTCTGCAAGATAACAGTAATGACCCCAATGGCTATATGATGGTCGTTAATGCTTCTTTTGAACCAGGCTTATTTTATGAACAGATCATTACCGATATCTGTGAGAATACTGCTTTTGAGTTTTCTGCGGATATTATCAATGTAGTTGGCCGAACTGTTCCGAATCATATCGAACCAAATGTTGCATTTCTTATAGATGATCAGCTCGTATTGCAAACTGGGAACATTCCCCAAGATGAACGATGGAAAACGTTCGCTTTCAGTTTTACTACAGCCCCTGGACAAAATTCAGTCAAACTCTCACTTAGAAATAATGCTCCTGGTGGTATCGGCAATGACCTGGCATTGGACAATATCAGATTCAGAGCATGTGGGCCGCCGAGTCAAATCGTCGCTAACGTGACCGATAGTATAGTCTGCACTGAAGATAGCCCGCTGCAACTTAGTGTAGAGATTGAATCTAACGTGGAATTAGAAAATCCTTTTTATCAATGGCAAGCGGAAAGTGAATCAGGATGGTCGAACATAGATAATAGTAATGCGCAAACCATTAATATACTCGATGTCCCTACTGGCTCTTACCGATATAGAGTCAGTTTCGCAGGTACAGAATTCAATTTTGATAATGAGAAATGTAGATTTTTCTCTGAACCAATAAAACTGTTCATCCCTCAAAGGGAATTTTTCCTAACTGATACCATATGTGGTGGAACAGGAATTGACATATCTGGACTCACTATTACAGAACCTGGGATCTATGTTGAAGAGCTGGTATCTTCATTAGGATGCGATAGCATTACTACCTATTTTATCGATACGATTGCTCGAGCAACGATATCTGCCGAACTCGATTTGGAAGATCCATTATGCTATCAAACTCCTACTGGAGTAATTGCAGGACTTAACATTGCCAATGGATATGCACCCTATTTCATTTCAGTAGATGGCAAAGATTATACAAGCACTATTGCCGATAATCTTATAGCAGGGCCTAAACAAGTACAAATCATTGATCGGTATGGATGTTTCTTTGAGTCTGAAGTTAGCTTAAGTGACCCAGAAGAGTTTATTATTTCCATAGGGCCAGATCAGGAGGTACTGCTCGGAGAAGAAGTATCAGTCGATATTATCAGCAATCAAGTTGTAATTAGTGCCTCGATTATAAATCCTCCCCCAGGCCTAATAGATTCATCAAATCTTGTAATTGTTCCCTTTGATAACTCTGAGCTTATCGTGCAAGCATATTCGGAGGATGCTTGCATCACAACAGATAGCATTAATATATCGGTGGATCAAGATGTGAGTCTCTATATACCTAATGCCTTCAGTCCAAATGGGGATGGAATGAATGACCTATTCAAAGTCTCTGCTGTCGGACGGAGCATTCAGAATATCGAATTCCTGAATATCTATAGCAAGTGGGGTGAGTTAGTCTATAGTAGTAGCGAACTATCCGGATGGGACGGATACCAAACTAACGGAGAAAAAAGTATCAATAGTGTTTATATTTATCATCTGAAAGGATCATTAATTAATGATGCGCCAATTGAGGAAGTTGGCTCACTTCAATTATTTAGATAGGAAAATAAATGAGTTATGTTTAAGACTTATCTACAACTTGGATTCGAACACATTTTGGATTTGCAAGGGTATGATCACATCCTTTTCATCATAACACTATGCGCCATTTTTTCAATCGTACAATGGCGACAGTTATTGATTCTGATCACAGCATTCACCATAGGGCATTGCCTTACGTTAGCATTATCAGCGCTCAAAATAGTTCAGATAAATGCCGAATTAGTTGAATTCCTTATTCCACTGACAATACTTATGACTGCCATCTATAATATAATTATAAATGACCATAGTAATATGATCATCCACTATGTAATGACGTCATTATTCGGATTGATACATGGCTTAGGCTTTAGCAATTTCTTCAAGGCTTTATTAGGTAAGGAAGAGAATATATTACAACCTCTTTTAGCCTTTAATATAGGGGTTGAAATCGGTCAAATCATAATTGTCACCATCACAATGTTCGTTTCATTTTTTTTCTTAGAGGCAGGTATTAAACAGCGATACTGGACTATCGCACTATCGATAGTTAGTGCTATAATCTCTATTTATCTTATGATCAAATAGAATATTTATATCCTTTGTAAGCGTTTTATCCTTCACTTGAGTTATCATTTCAGATTAACTTATAAATTGACATGAAACACTTAATTCTTATAGTATTCGCAGCATTAACCCTATTCTTAAACAGTTGTGAGGACAATTGTGTCGACACTTATCAGTTTGAAGCCTACATACCCGTTTACAAAAATGCAAAAGAACTAAATCCTGAAATAACTTTTGAGAGTCAACGATCTTTAGAAAATCCAGGTAAAATTTACTACTATGGTCAATACATATTGATTAATGAGCAACATCAAGGGATACACATTATAGATAATAGCGATATCCAATCTCCTCAAAAAATTGGGTTCATTAATATAGAGGGCAACTTGGATATTGCGCTCAAAGATGATTATATCTATGCTGATGATTACTATAATCTAATCATAATAGACATCAGTGACATACAAAATCCAAGTATTACCAATACCATTCCCAATATAAGAGAAGAAGCTTACTTCGATGAAGTGCGCCAAGCTTTCATTGTAGACTATGAACATAAAAAGACAGAAGTAGAGGTTGAATGTGGAGATGAGATACCATTCGAAAAAGAGATAGATGGCGTATTCTACTATAATACTAACGTGTTTAGAATCGGAATCGATCAACCTGTTTTGTTTGATGCTGCTAATGGGGCAATTCCAGAAGTAGCAGGAGGAGGTGGTTCTTTAGCAAGAGTAGCATTCATAGGAGAATATTTTTACTACGTGAATAACTATGCCATGAAAGTATTCTCTGCAAGAGATTTATCTGAACCTGATCTCATTAATACTGTATATCTGGATTGGGGAGTGGAGACTATTTTCCCATATAAGGAGAATATCTTCATAGGAGCTAATGACGGTATGCACATATTAGATAATAGAGATCCTGCCAATCCTCAGTACATCTCAACATTCAGACATGCTCGTGCATGTGACCCAGTCGTGGTACAGGATGATGTGGCCTATGTAACTCTCAGAGATGGCACAGAGTGTCAAAACTTCATTAATCAGTTAGACGTGGTCGATATCCGAGATCTTGAAGAACCTCAGCTATTAGCTTCGTTTCCTATGGATCATCCACATGGTTTATCGGTACGTGATGAGACACTCTACTTATGTGAGGGAGAACACGGACTTAAGATCTTCAACATTTCAAACTTAGAAGAGATTCATGAAAATCTAATCTCTCATATCCAAGATATTGGAGCTTACGATGTAATTTCCATCAGTCCAGAATTACTTTTGTTAGTGGGACCAAATGGTTTCTATCAATACGATACCTCCAACCCTAAATCACTGGAATTACTCAGTGCTATCAAGATAGGAACTTAGCACATTCCTAATAAGTCACCATTGGGTTTGTTTAAGATGCCTGCACAAGATTAAGTTGCTTCGACCTTAATACAGAGACTCCAAAGATGAACATCATTAGTGAAAGAAGGTGTATTACGACATTTTGGTTTAATGGAGGCATGGCTCCTCCGAAAGTAGTCTCCCAATCTGAAAAAGTTAAAGACTGTAAACTGGACGATGAGGCTAAAGCCCATTCAGTATCTGCTGGACTCGTATTACTGATATAGCTTATCTCAGAGGCAATATTGAACAAATCTTTATTATTAGCTCTCGTTAGAATAACCAACGGAGATAATTGATCATTATTAGCAGGCATAGTTCAGTCTGCTCCATTTGAGCAATACTTACATTTGACAAAGAGAGAAAGCTGAGTAAGAGAAATAAATATTTCATATTTAGGGTTGATGCCTATTTTACCCTGAAAAATAAAATAAAACAACTCATATTACCGTTGTATTGAGGGATAAAGCTTGTTAGCTAATAATGATTTTTCTTTACATTACTGTAATATCCTTGTCGTTCATTGAAGCACACGATATACATGTAAGTGTCAACGAGATTGAGATTAATGATAACAAACTTGAATTGGTTCTAAAAACCTTCCTCGATGACTTACAGATTGCTGTAGGCTTAAAATCAGGAACAGAAATACCTGAGGGCTATACTTCTTCAGATGAGCTCATAGCTAAATATATCTCTGAGACTATATCGATTAATTATAATGGTGCTAATGTGCCTTTATCCATTGACGATATATCCGCGTCTCCAAACGCAGTCTGGATCACACTACACTCCTATGATCATCTGGATTTAACTGAAGGAATATTGGAGTTTCATTCTACCTTCCTCACAGAAGTTTACGGTGATCAAAACAATATGCTTAAAGTTGCCACATCATCAGGAATGAAATCAGGTCTACTCGATGGTCAGAAGACTCATCTGACAATAGAGCTTTAATTGTAGACCCTCTCGTCGATTATTCACTGAATTACATAGGATAGTTGATACACTAATTGAGCTGAAGGTCATATATTATTGTAATCAAATCAGCACAACCTATACATGAGAAGCCTTATAATCCTTGTATTTTGTATCATGACATCTATTATTGCCTTAAAAGGTGAGAATGGATTTATCATCGAAAAATATCATGTCGAAGTCCTCCTACAGGAAGATGGTGCAATCAAAGTCATTGAAGATATTCAAGTCAACTTATTAGAAAAACGGAGAGGTATCTATCGAGATATCCCTGTCAAATACAACTTAGGACAGGATAAAAACTATCGAGTCAAAATAGAAGATATCGAAGTATCCAATTGGAACTACAAGGTTACAGAAAGGAATGGCATGAAGAATATTCGAATAGGCCAAGCAGATCGATATCTAACTGGTCTACAAAATTATAAGATCACCTATAGAGTTTATGGTGCAATTTCTAGATATATGGAGTCTGACGAATTTTATTGGAATGTTATTGGTGTGCAATGGGAAGTCCCAATTAAAAATGCCAGTTATGAGGTGAGATTCCCTTATGGATGGAAATCTAAAGTGTCCAACTACAAAACATTTATTGGAGATGAGGGATCCGTTCTCAGCAGCCTGGATACATTAACGGAGAACATTATCCAAAATGATAGGACAATATCACTTTCTCCTAATCAAGGAATAAGTATTGCGTTTGAACTACCACCTGGGCTATTACCAGATAATCTTAAGTCATATGTGAACACCCCTCAAAACCCTAATCAAGCCTATAAAGAGCCAAATTACTGGTTAGGCCTTATTCCCACAGGATTAGCCGCTCTACTGTTTGGGCAATGGAGGCAAAAAGGAAAACGTCAATCAAAGTCAGCATATATCAATGAAGAAACTTATCCCCCAGTTGATATGAGTCCAGCACAGGTGGGCACCTTCTATGATTATAAAGTCAATCGCCGAGATATCATTGCACTATTACCCTATTGGGGTGAGGAAGGGTATCTTAAAATGCGCCAGCTGGAGGAAGATGTATACTTCGAAAAGATTCAGCATATTCCAGATGATGAACCAGAATATGCTCGATATCTGTTTAAAAAGATCTTCGAGAGCAGCGATAGCACATTACTATCCTCATTTCAAGAAAAGATGTATCAAACCATGGGCTCTGTCGCTAATAAAATTATGAAAGAAGTGAAAGCTAAAGAGCTTTATGACTCAAAAGCAATGAAGACATTTCATTCAGGCTGGATGATTGCTCTGTCCATGCCCTTATTTACAATAGGGATCATGTCTATCGTCAGGCTTCAAGCCGACTTTATGGGTATTGGATTTATAATACTTGCTATTTATTCCTTTGTCATCCATTTCCTGCAACCTCGATTGAGTGAGAAAGGACGTAACTATCATGAGCACCTGAGGGGGCTTTACCAATTCTTGAAAGAGCCTAATCCAGAAAAGCTTAATGAACTGATGCTTGATAATCCCAATTACATTAATCAGCTCTTTCCATATGCATTAGCATTTGGCCTTGATAAAGAATGGGAACAACTCTTTAAAAGTCGAGATTACGATGCTCCAGACTGGTATGTCTATGATTCCATGTTTCATCAAGGATCTCGACCTACATTTGATACCTTTGCTAAGGATTTTGGTGCACATAATATAGAGAAGGTTTTTTATTCAGCTCCAGCATCCAGTTCAACAGGAGGTGGTGGTGGTAGTGTTGGAAGTGGCTTCGGAGGTGGCGGTGGAGGTACTTGGTAAGCTACGGATGAGCAGCCACCCATACCTCACCATCTTCAAAAATCTCTTTCTTCCAGATAGGTACCCTCTCTTTTAGAGTATTGATAGCATACTGGCAAGCCTCGAATGCAACCTTGCGATGTGGAGTAGCCACAGATATGATTACGGCAATATCTTTTATTTCAAGTGTTCCAACTCTATGGTGAATGGATACATGTGTTGCAGACCATTGAGCAACTATGGTCTCAGCTATTTTATTCATTTCTTTTATAGCCATTGATTCATAGGCCTCAAACTCTAAGCGTAAGACCTTTTTACCCTTAGTCTGATTACGGACTGTTCCCACGAATTGCACAGTACCTCCTACTCCTGGATCTGTCACCTCGCCATACGAATTGGTAGGATTTATTTTTTCTTCGCTAATCTTTACACTTATCATATCCTACTCCTTAGCCACCACTTACTGGTGGTATTACGATTACTTCATCATTCTCCGCCAGCATATAATCATCCTCTTGGTACTCATCTCTTACGGCTAAAGAAAAGGTCAACAGATCATCAAACTCGGGATATGCTTTAGACAAGTATGATTTAACATCTCCTGTTGTCTGAATTTGGTCTTCGTCCAATTCGACTACACCAGACTTTAGGATATCCTTAGCTATGCCAAATGCCCGTAACCTTATCTTCATATGCCTTTGTTTCTATACAGCCTGAATATCTGGCTAATTATTCTGACTTGCATATTAAGGCATCTTATGCACTTATGCCATATCTTCAATGCTCCTAAATTGATAACATGCTATACGATAATCATGGTAGAGTCATCAACTATCTCCGCATTGCGGTCACTGATAGATGCAACTTACGATGCCATTATTGTATGCCTGAGGAAGGGATCAAGTATGTCGATCGTTCGAATCTATTGACATTCGAAGAGTTAGAGCGAGTCGTGACCATATTTTCAAGGTTAGGAATTGATAAGATCCGCATAACAGGTGGAGAGCCTTTCTTAAGAAAAGGAATAAATGACTTTCTTGAGTCAATAGTAGCCATAGGTAGAGTTAAAAGTACACATATTACTACCAATGGCACACTTACTCATGATAAAGTTGGAGAACTTAAAAACCTTGGTGTAAGCTCTGTAAATCTCAGTTTAGATAGTCTTGATCCAAGTCGGTTCTTCGAGATTACCCGACGTGATAACTTTGATCGAGTCATGACCACCTTGGCTGAGCTTATAGAATATGAAATTCCAACTAAGATTAATATGGTAGTCATGAATCGCCATAATATTGATGACATTTTGCCGATGATAGAATTGACTAAGCACAATGAAATATCAGTTAGATTCTTAGAAGAAATGCCATTCAATGGTTCAGGTGAGCATGATGACTTGTCTACTTGGAATCATATTCACATTCTTGATTATATCAAGTCCAACCACCCTGGACTGAGAAAAATCAATGATGGACCGAATAGTACTTCAAGCAATTATCAGGTCCCTGGCTATGTTGGAAATATAGGAGTCATTGCAAGTTTCTCCAGAACATTTTGTGGCACTTGCAATCGATTAAGGCTGACCCCAATAGGATTGCTGAAAACCTGTCTCTATGATGATGGAGTGTTCAACATCCGAGATCTGATAAGACAAGGAGCGACTGATGCAGATCTATCACACACACTTATTGAGGCATTATCTCATCGAGCTAAAGACGGCTATGAAGCAGAACAAAAACGAAGCATTATTAGAGTTAGTGAGTCAATGGCTACTATAGGAGGATAAAATACAGGATCAATAAATCAAGAGTCTAAGCTGGAATAATTTACCTTTGAGTTGCATTATCTGTGATAATAGTTTACGTCTGATTCTTAAGCCTCATAATTACTAAGCAACGTTTCAACTTTATGGAATAGACTAGTCCGCATAGGCAACAGAGACACTTGTACTGACTGGATTAATTAGAGAATTCAAATCATGAATGGGATCAGCATCTCAGCTGGGCTCATATTCTTAGGATTCACCTTGGCTTACGCCTTTACCGACTATCGAGCGACCTTTAATGAGAGTCTTGTGGCCATATTATTTTATTTATTTACCATTTGGCTTAACAAGAATGGATATTTCAATTTTTCGAGAGTATACTTTGTTATTTTCAATGGGTTATTATTTTTTTATTATGCTTTAGCACACGTAGAACCTGATGCAGCTGAGTAATTACTCCTCTGTAGTAGCGTGAGTTCCATGTTATTTTTCAGACGGCTCTACACTATCGCTTTCTACTTTATTTTTAACATGGCCATATTCTTTTTAGCCAAATTCCTATTTGATTGTATCGAGCCTTTTTCCTCACATGCCGGCGCTAACCTATATGTAGAGAATCATGTTTTTACGTTTATTGGCCTATTTTTTATAGTATTTCATTTTAATAAAGAGAATTAAATCAAGGAAAAAGAGCTTGATAGACGAAATGCGCAGAATGAGCAGCTCTTAAAAGAGGTTCATCATAGGGTGAAAAACAATCTACAAATCTTGTCGAGTCTGCTAAGCCTTCAGTCTGACTCTGAGCAGAATGAAAAAGTACTGGAGCCTTACAAGAAGGAAGAAATAGAATGGAATCCATGGGCCTCATTCATCAGCACTATACAATCATGGCACCCTGAGATCTATTGATATGCAAGAATACATCCCCGATTTGTGCGAATTTCTATCTGACATGATTCGTAATAATCATAGCGAGATTAAAATACACTCTGATGTCGATGACACCTATCTGTAGATGTAGAAAAAGCGATACCCTTGGGGCTCATAATAAATTAGCTTATCACCAACTCAATAAAATATGCTAAGCCTCTAAATCAAGAAGTAAAAATAGATGTAAAGCTATGGCTGAATGATATGAATGAGCTGTCCCTATTAGTATCTGATAATGGTACAGGTTCAAATGAATCTGTAGAGGATGCCAAATCAACAAACTTTGGAAGTCAGTTAATTACAATTCTGAGTAAAAAGCTGAAAGGTGAAATCAAAGTAGACCAATCAATAGACCATTCCACACATGTCGCATTTAAGCGATTCAAGTTATCTCCTGAATCTGCGGTAACTACCCTTACTGATTAGTGCTTATGAATAGAAAGGGCAATTGACCTCGAATTAATCCTTAAAACTCATCTCATAGTTCTCATAGAAAAATTCACCACGTAGATATTCTATCTTTCTATATTCATCAACTCTGAAGCTTTTACGATAGGAAATCATGATCAGTGGAAGTTTCTCATTCTTAGCAGTATTCTCGATATAAGCATATGTCGGGGCATGATAGACCATGCTCCCAGTATAAGTTCCACTCTCGACATCAAAATAATACCACCAAGTATCATCGGCGCTATGATTATCATGGCTCGCAAGTTGATACACTGCTTTGATAACATCTACCTTTTGCCCTGATCTCAACTGATCCTGTCCTTCATAACTCAGCTGAACATGATCATCTGCCAACTTGAATGGCATAAACAGGACATAATGAGCGCTCAAAAATGATTTAGTTGCAGACTCCTCGCTACCTGGTACTGACTTGCCATCCAAATATTTTTTTGCTGCACCATTCTCATATTTGATAGAATGACGCTGACCATCTTTCATCCAAAATACTGTCGCCGATAAAGCGGGTGCCATATTATACTCATGGAACTGCGTTACGTCACTCTCTATAGATCCATTCGGATGATATAGTATGCTGCGCTTCTTATAACTTATGGATTTCAGATTATTATACTGTTCCATCCCTCCAGCAGCAGTAAAGGCACGTTGTAGAACTTTATTTACTTTTGAATCTAAATGGCCGAATGGTTGTTCTGTTACCTTGTTATATGAAGAACAACCAGTTGATAATATCACTGATAGTATAAAAAAACTAAAGCCTCTAAACATGGCACAAATGTAGTGAGCCCTATATAAATTGATGTACCTCTTGGATCATATTTTCTGAACCACTAAAAAATGGATATCTCTGATGCAATTTTTGAGGTTTGATGTCGAATATATTTGGACTCCATCAGTAGACGCACCATGTGCTTGTTCCATAATTAAAGCCATAGAATTACACTCGTAACACATGCAACTTCCTCTCAAGCTTCAGATTGGTCCCTGGCTACATATAGATCCCACATTTAAGTATATACCTGTGAATATCAGATACTAATGACCCAATAAATCTACCCGTATAAGGCCGGCTACTTTCCTCCTCAATCTGCTTAATATGTCTCAAATAATCCTTTACACCTTGAGAAAAGAAGGGATAATTCCTCTCATTAACAGAATAAATCTTGCCTTTGATTGGAATCTTCATGTCAGGATGAGATAAAAAATATGAACCAATAGTGGGGTCCAAAGTAAATCCATGAACGCCATTACCTGTTGTATAGACTAGTATAGTAGATGACCCATAAATGACATATCCTGCTGCTACCTGATTTCGTCCAGGTTGTAAGAAGTCTTCAATCGTCGAATTACTCCCTATAGGCGTGACCCTTTTATATATGGAGAATATAGTTCCAACCGAAACATTCACATCAATGTTAGAGGATCCATCCAATGGATCAATTAGAATAACATACTTGCCATTTCGGCATTGAGGAGTATTAAATGTTACAAAAGACTCTTCTTCTTAAGATGCAATACCACATACAATTTGTCTTGTATCAATTGCTTTGATAAACTTCTGATTAGCGTACAGGTCAAGCTTTTGCTGATCTTCTCCTTGAACATTTTGCTCTCCTACAGATCCAAGAATATCTTGGACCAATCCCGCTTTATTGATTTCAGCGTTAACAATCTTAGCCACAAGCCTAATACTACTGATTAACTTCGACAACTCTACACTGGATTCAGGGAACTGGTTTTGATTTTTGATGATGAACTCCCCTAATGTGATTACTTCTGGCATGCACTCCGTTAATTGGTTAAATAAAATTACTTTTCTTCTAATAGAGAGCATTTATATATGGAAGTCAATCAAGAATATCATTGCTGGTAAGAGTACTTTTGCATTATGAGCATGCATGCGAATCAAAACATCATTGCCCTCGCCACTCCATCGGGACCGGGAGCTATAGGAGTAATCCGTTTATCGGGACCAGATGTCATTGAGATCTGTGATCAGTTCTTCTTTAGTCAAAATCTGAGTAAATCTGATGGACATACCGTCCACTACGGTAAAATTAAAACAGAACAAGGCAAGATTCTCGATGAATGCTTAGTAACCTTATTCCGAGCTCCTCGTAGCTACACGAAGGAAAATAGCCTCGAAATCTCCTGTCATGGCTCTCCGTATATCATTGATCAAATCATACAACTATTCCTGAGGAATGGGGTACGACTTGCAGAGCGAGGTGAGTTTACGATGCGTGCATTCCTCAATGGTCAACTGGATCTATCTCAAGCAGAGGCAGTAGCTGATCTCATAACCTCCGATAATGAAGCCTCTCATGAAATCGCAATGAATCAGATGAGAGGAGGATTCTCTGATGAGATACAAAAGCTAAGAAAAGAACTCATCAAATTCGCCAGTCTTATAGAGTTGGAATTAGACTTCGGAGAAGAAGATGTTGAGTTTGCTGATCGCACTAAGCTGACTAATCTGGTCGAGAAAATTCAGTCTGTTATACTACGATTGATTAATTCATTCCAATTGGGTAATGTCATTAAAAACGGTGTATCAACCGTTATCGCAGGGCGTCCCAATACGGGTAAGTCCACTCTACTCAATGCCCTACTCAATGAGGAGCGTGCCATCGTTTCAAAGATCGCAGGGACGACAAGAGACACCATAGAAGAAGGTCTCAATATTAAAGGTATCAACTTCAGACTGATTGATACTGCTGGGATCCGCTGTGCTCAGGATGAAATTGAAAAAATCGGTGTAGAACGCACCATAGAAAAGATTGCTCAATCTACCTTGGTGATATATGTCTTCGACGTGACAGCGACCACACCAGCTGATCTTTGGGATGATGTTGATCGATTCCTCAGAGGTAGTCAAGCTATTACAGCCAAGAGCAAACAAATCTTCATAGGTAACAAAATGGACCTTAATCCTTACACTCGACCTGAGAACTACTATAACGAAGGACTCATTTCCTATGACAACCTCATCACCGCCTCCGCTAAGAACAAAATGAACATCGAGTATATCAAAGATCGCCTCTATGAAATGGTCATAGACGATCCCTCTCTCCTCGATCAAACCGTAGTGACTAACAATCGTCATTATGAGGCCCTCAATAACTCTTATGAAGCCTTATCAAAGGTTCTATCAGGATTATCAGATGGTACAACAGGAGACCTCATTGCACTCGACATCCGACAAGCCCTCCATCATCTCGGACTAATCACGGGAGAGATCAGCACCGATGATTTATTGGAAAGTATATTCAGTAGCTTCTGTATTGGAAAGTAATCACTACAGAACAAACCGATACTCAACAACTACAAAAGAACCTTAAGCCCCATTATTTGGGCAATTCTGCCTCCGCAAACTTTATTGATACTTTGCTTTACTATCTATTTATTATGTACATATATGTACCTTATTTATACCTCAAAGGGATAAATAAGCAATTTTGTATCCCAACTCTTTTTTTTGACGTATTATGGCACACTCTGATACATATAGACACAGCAAGGCACGCCAAGACATAAGTAGGGACTAAATGAGTAGTAATATTAGAATCAATCGAATTTGTCCAGCAATGTACAAGGGAATCTATAGCCCGTACAACGGTTACTAAATACTATTTGGACAAATGCAGTAAGTCAGCCTACAAAGCCCGTAAACGAGCCAAAAATCTGAAACAGTCAAACGCTGAAACCACACGAATAAAACAACTCCCTATTGAGCAACTGAAAGCCAAAGAGTTTTTAAGCATAAGTGAGTTATGCCAGTTAGTTGGAAATAGTAGGTGTACCATTTACCGATTGATTGAACAAGGTGATCTGAAAAAAATAAAAGTTGGAAGCCACACTATAATTAAACGTGCAGCACTAAACAAGCTATTGAGCAATAAAGAACCTGAAAAACCTGAAATATCAAATCAGCAAATGAAAGACCTCAAAGATTGGAAACAGAAAAGAGTGTTTAATATGAATGACTGTTACACCTTAACAGAGATACAGGATAAATATGGAGTTTCTGAAAGCACAGTACGGCAGTTAATCAAAAGAAACAGCATACCAAAAATGAAAAAGAGTTGGTGTGCCTGTGTACCGAAACAGATTATTGATGAATTATTGACGTAAAAAAAGTTTTTTCCGCGGTTCACATTTTTCACGGTTTTCACAAATAGCATTAAAGACAATGGCAACAAATGTCAGTTTAAGGCAAAAGAAAATAAGCAAGGGGCGTAAAAGCCTGTTCCTTGATTTTTACCCACCAATACCACACCCCAAAACTGGCAAACACACAGGCAGGGAGTTTTTAGGGTTTTACATTTATGAGAAAGCTAAAACAACAATTGACAAACAGCATAATACTGAAACCTTGAAAATAGGCCAAAGCATACGCCAAAAGCGTGAAAACTTCCTTAATGAGCCTGGGATATACAGCCAATACGAACAGGAACAACTGAGGCTAAAGGAATTAGGTGAACAATGTTTTGTTGGATACTTCACAAAGTTAGCAACCAAACGCAAAGCCAGTAACCACAATAATTGGGTTTCAACACTCAATTATCTTGACACTTTCACAAATGGCAGTTTAAAGTTTGCTAACCTCGACCACAAGTTTTAAGAGGATTTTAAAGATTACCTACTTACTACCAAAAGCAATAAGAGTAACAAGACAACCCTTTCACAAAATTCAGCCGTTTCGTACTTCAACAAGGTAAAAGCTGCACTAAAACAAGCCTATAAAGACGGTATTTTGCAATACGACCTAAACGCTAAAGTAAAACCTATAAAAGCAGCCGAAACAAGGCGTGAATATTTAACCCTTGACGAACCTCAATAAACTTGTAAAAACCGATTGTAATAACCCTTTAATGAAACGTTCAGCCTCCTTCTCGGCACTTACAGGGTTGAGATTTTATATGTAAATCATTATCTGTATATTAACAGTACAATTGAACTTAATCCAATTTAAAATGAGAAAAACACTATTACTTTTTGGAATCGTATTAACTATTCTTTCTTGTGCTCAACAAAAGGATAAATCTTCAACAACTGTAAGTAACAAGGACGATAAAACTATGGCAGTTGCAAAACTTATGAAAGGATATGTTGACAACAATTTTGATGGAAGTATACTTTCTGAAGGATGTATTGTTCGATTCAACAACATTGAATTAAACAGAGAAGATTTTATAGGAATGTCGCAATTCCACCACAGTATGTTTGATGATATTACTTTTCCTGATGGCTGGATTGAGACGATCAGTTACCATGGAGAAAACTGGAAAGAAGGGAGCTATCAGAGCGAAGATGGAGAAACATGGACAAACCAATGGACCAATTGGACTGCTACGTCAAAGATTTCGAAAGAGACTCATACGAATCGAACCCATTTTAATTACCATTGGGAGAACGATAAAATTGTTGAGGTCAATGCTCTTTTTTCAGACCTTTGGTATGATAAGGAAGTTAAGTTATTCATGGAAAACCAGAAATAACAGAATATTAATACCCCATCTAATTGGAGGCTCCTTGGTTTGAGCCCATGAAGGGAAGCAACAGCCCATCAAAGATGATAGGTTTTTTATGCCTTGTATTTACTGGGCTCGCATCAAGTCAACCTCTTCACAATTTCAGAAAGTTAAGCTATATAAGATACGGAATAAACCTGTATTTGAAGAGCTTAAATATTCAGCCTACCACAACATACATTTATTTTAATGGATTGAAGCAGCAGGAATAACAAAAGATATTACGTTCCACTGTTTTCGCAACCTTACAACTATTCAACGGGACGGACATTTACACCGTTTCCAAAATGTTGGGACATAAAGACCTAAAAATAACGCAGGTTTATGCCAGAATAGTTGATGAAGTAAAACGAACAGCAGCCTATACATAAAATTGGATATGTAACCACTTAAAGCATAAAAGACAAATGAATTACTTAGAAATTGTTTTGGAGGGATATTTTAATGAGAACAACATGAAGTATTTAAACAACTATTTCTTCAGAGAATTTAAAAAGGCGAAAAATGAGCTTTTGTTTGAAGCAAATGAATTTTTTAATGGTTGTTTGAACGTGATTGATGGTTGGGAAAAATATTTCTACGACAAAAACTTTGAACGTAGTAGGGAATTATGTTTAATGCTTGAGGGAGCAGAAAACGGAGCACTTATATTCGGAAATTTGCAGGGTGAAAGCATTAAGCAACAAAGGCAGGAAACAATAGAGTATTGCATATAGGAACTTAAAAGACGTTCGCCCTGATGGAATAGGAGATATAACTTTTACCGAGCATTTACATACATTGACAAATGGTCGTATTGGACACAATCTGGCATACAATGAAGTCTTAAAAATAAAATCATGAATCCTTAAAGCATTTGAGAAAGCTCAACTCCATAGTGAAGCCTTACCACCTCAACAGGAAGTAATAATATTTGAATTTGTAAACAACTTTGATAATGTAGATTATTAATTGGTTTATACCCATTTTAAAACAGGATTACTTAAGAATGATATGCTTACAGAAGATGAATTACAAAAGTTCTTAATAGTTGCTTTTCAAGATAAAACTGACGCTATAAATAAGTTTAATCATGAAAACATTGAATCAAAAGACAAGGTTATGAAAGTCTTTTATCAATATTCTAAAGATATAGCAGGGAAACCATACGGCAAACAAAAAGAATATGCTGGGTTATTGGGTAACTATTTTAAAGGATATAAAACCAATACAGTAGGCAGTAATTTTAGTAAGTCCGTTTACTAAACCTTTACGAATTTCACGAAAACATAACTAAGGTTACGAATCTATTTAATAAGGGGTTAAGCCTAAATACCATTGAAAATAAATAACAAAAAACTTTTGTAATTGAACATAATTTAATATTATATCTATTTGTTCCCGAAAAACTCATAATTGACATTTCGGAGAGAGTTACTGCAAATATTCTTAAAACAGTACAGAACAACAACCCAACCACCGAACAGTATGAACAACTCTTAACCATTCAAGAAGCTACACAATTTCTAAACCTAACAGCACCCTCCATTTACAGCAAGGTAAGTAAATGCGAATTGACCGTAACGAAACGGAATAAGAGACTGTACTTTTACAGTACCGAACTTATGGTGTACGTTAAAGAGGGCCGTAAAAATCAAACGCTCAAATAGATGCTGAGGCTCAAGCGTATTTGTCTAACAATAAAAAGGGGGACCAATATGAAAACCTCATACAACACACAGATTGAGCAAGTAGCCAATTTACTTAACGACTTTAAGCCACGTTCTTATAATATGGCTGCAAAAGAATTGGGACTAAGTAATGAAAGTGTATTAAGATGGCTTTGCAACCTTGTTGAGTATGAAGTATTACAAGTTATAGGTAAAGGTACTTACGAAATAACTGGTAAACAAGCCAATTAATATAGTGCTATTGCTTGGACTAAAAAATGGCTGGAGTAATGGAAAATCAAAACAACAACCCTTTGTATAAAAGACATAGAAAAGATACTGCAAATAAGTCCAAAGCAAAAGAACTAAGCCCACACTTTGAGGACTTGCAGCAGCCTGGAACTTATACTAAACATATAGAGGAGCTTCAGATACAAATAGACAAAGATTACAATCCATTTCCTATAGATATATTTCCTAAAACAGTACAAGAAATAATTACATCAACAAATGAATGTTTAAATTTTCCTTTTGACTTTACCAGTTCTTCAATGTTGTATGCTGTTGCTGTTGCAATAGGGAATACCAATAATATTGAGATAAAGAGCGGTTGGCAAGAAAGCTGTTGCATGTTCTTATCCATTGTAGGACGTGCTGGGACGAATAAAAGTCAACCCCTTAGCTTTGGGCTACAACCAATTACTCAAAATGATGATCTGCAGTATAAAGAGTATGAGAAGAAAAATATAGAATTTGTTAGTTTCTCAGACCTTTCCAAAGCCGAAAGAAAAAACAGGAAATCGGCAATCTTACCAAACCTGTTTGGAAACAATCTTTAGTAAATGACTTTACCCCAGAGGCCCTTGCAGATGTACATAAATTCAATAAAAGAGGTATTGGCGTATATGTAGACGAGTTGGCCACATGGTTCAAAAATTTCAACCGTTATACCAAAGGTAGTGAAGAACAATTTTGGTTAAGTGTGTGGAGTCGTAAAGGAATGCGGATAAATCGAAAAACAAGTGAGCTCACAAACATACCAATGCCTTTCATTCCTGTAATTAGCACCATACAGCCAGGTATTCTGAAAGACTTAGCAGACAATTAGAACTGAAAACGGATTTTTAGATAGGTTGCTATTTGCGTATCCAAATAATTTAAAGAAAGAGTATTGGAGCGAAGAGGAATTAGATCCTGAAATATCTAAGAATTAGCATACCATTATTTCACGGCTTATGGATTTACCACTACTTCAAGATAGAACATGCAATCCAAAGCCCGAAGTATTGAGATTTACTTCAGAAGCAAAACAACTTTTATTTGATTGGCAAAGGAAACTAACAGACGAAAGCAATAAGTCGGAAAATGAGGCAATGTGCGGCATGAACGCCAAAATGGAAATGTACGCTGCACGATTTGCACTCTTATTTCAAATGATACGATATGCCTGTGGAGAAGATTATAAACAAGCTGTTAAAGCTGAGGCAATAAAAGGGGCTTTAAAGTTGGTTCAATACTTCAAAAGAACAGCTATTAAAGTGCATAACATTGTAAGCAATGCAAGTCCATTGGATAAGCTGCGTAGCGACAAACAGAACCTTTACAATGATTTACCCGAAAATTTTACAACAAGAGAGGGAATCAAGATTGCCGAAAGTTTAGGAATATCTGAGTGGATCTTTAAGTATTTCACAACGAATAGTGACTTATTTATCAATCCCAAAAGAGGTGAATATGAAAAACGGATTTGATAAATATGCACATTGTATTTATTGCGTTAATTGCATTAATTGCACTTACAAAACAAGCTCAAATACAACTTGTACAGTAAATGCAACTTGTGCAAGGTGCATAACAGAAATTTGAGAAAATGAATACAGGACACAGATATAAATTGGCCAGCAACAAAGTACTAAAGCTGGATTGACCTCATTGTGGAGCAAAAAACACTAGCAACAGTACGTTGATATTGAGACAAATGAGGCATTTCCAAATCAATACGGCAGGTGTGATAATGAAGGTAAATGTGGTAAATGGCACGATCCCTACAAAGACGGTTATGCTAAAGCCATTTGGGAGCAGGAAAAAGGTAATAAAACAGATGGGAAGTTACAGCCATCAAAACCAAAAAAGAATCCTGTAACCAAGCCCAAAAAAGCGTTTATTCCCTTTGAGATATTCAGCCGCACCCGTACAGGATATGAAGAGAAAACCTTTTACAGCGTGTTCATTTCCCTTTTAAAGCACAGGGGACATTGAAAAGCTGATTTCATTGTACCATTTGGGTACAATACCCAAAACTGGGGCGGTATGCTTTCCTTTCATAGATAAGAACGGAAATGTAAATGCAGTACAGGAAAAGATATTTAACCACCTCAACCACACCGATAAATCAAAGAAATACCATACCAGTTGGATCCATTCTCGACTAACTTGCAGCAAATACAGAAATAAGCCTTTACCCAAATGGTTAGAAGCCTACAATAAAAACGAAACAATGGTTTCCTGTTTGTTTGGTGAACACCTTTTAAGTAAATACCCATACAATCCCGTAGCTTTAGTTGAGGCTCCTAAAAAGACTATTTATGGCACGTTGAATTTTGGTTTCCCTGAAACAGCCTACAAACTTACTTTGGTTAGCAGTATACAATTTAAGCAGCTTAACACTTGAGAAATGCAAAGCCTTGAAAGGAAGAAATGTTTATTTGTTTCCCGACCTTTCAAAAGATAGCAAAGCCTTTGAGTCATGGGGTAATCAGGCAGCTGAAATACAAAACCAATTGCATGGTACATACTTTCACATTTCTGATTTATTGGAGCGATATGCCACAGAGCAGGATAAAGAAGAAGGGAAAGACATTACAGACTATCTAATAAAATTAGATTGGCGACAATTCAGAAGGCAGGACACTCCAAATACTGTGCAGTCCGAAACAGTTTCAACTATAACCAGTGAAAAAAGTGAAAAAAGTGAAAAAATAACTCCATAAAAAGACTTTTTTTTCTAAGCCTAATACCTCACCAGAAAATGAATTGATCACAAAGGCTTATGTCAATCAAGAGGGACAACTATTTATAGAAACAACCCTTAGCAAAACCTATTCTGTCTATCCATCAATAGCTCATTATAATGAACGCAGATGTTCGCCAGATTTTATAGATCGAGACGATGTGAATGTTACTGATTTTAAACCTATCAACTTATCTATGGAAACATTGACTATTAACTGATAGCCCCCCCTACATCTCGCCTCAGAATGCTATGAGATATATATTCTTATAATTCCTGTCCACAGATAGGTAAACCATTATTTATGAGGTGCTTGTTGAATTTTGGCTTACGTAGTCTATCAGACTCTACAGCAAAGTGATTGTTCTGCTGAGATGGGTTGATTTATGTGGTGGTTGAGTAGTAATCCTTATGGTAGAAGATAGTGTGATAGTTTTTGATCCGATTAGCCAAATATGGTAGAGTGATTAGAGATAGGACACAGAAGTATCTGGTGTTAAATGAATGTAGACCATATGTAGAGTTAGCGTAGAAGGGCTCATGATTGAATTTTTGATTACAGCTGCGTGTGGAGAGTTGAGACTCAAACAATAAATTTAAAGATATAAAAATGAATAAGACATGCGCATTATCAATGTATTTCTATCTGTGATCGTGCTAAGTGTCGGATTAATAGGACAGCAATCGGGCTTAGAAGTATCCGGCGAGATAAAGGCGGACTTAATCGATGCCAACTCAGTGATCATCAAAAATGTTGCAGATCCCGTAGAGACCCAGGATGCGGCGACGAAGGGGTTTATTGACGATTTATTACTAAATTTTGGTATTTCATTAGATTCAGCAGGAATTAACGGACTTTTGGCCTTATACTATAGTCTATCAGAATTATTGGATGAGGGAGCGAGTCCTTTAACAATGTATACAGCAGGAGTTCCAATAGACTCATTATATGGTCAGACCTACGCAGGAGGGCTGATATTCTATTTAGATACATTAAACAATTATTTTTTCGAAGGCTTAGTAGCGGCATCTGAGGACCAATCTACAGGTGGAGCATGGATAACTAAAGGCTCTACATACTCGACATCAAATGGTAATACAAATACAGCAATAGGCGGTAATGCTGCAAATACTACAGCTATGATGAATTAAGCTGGCTACACTGGAGTAGCTGCACAGGTATGTTTAGACTATGATATTGTGGAAGGAGGTGTTACCTATGATGATTGGTTTTTGCCCTCTATAGATGAATTAAATGAAATGTATATAAACCTAAAGTCAAACGGCTTTGGTGGTTTTTCTACAAAAGCCTATTGGAGTTCTACAGAGAGCAGCAGCCTACACCCGTGGGCACAAAGTTTCAACATAAGCCTCAATGGCAGACAACCTTAAGATCAACGATAACAATGTTCGTGCAGTTCGGGCTTTTTAACTATTAGTACCGCGATAGTCGTCGATATACGTAAGATACTTTCATATCTACTATGACCCAGTTGCCGCTGCATCTCCTTGGCGGAAAAGCCCTTCCTCGACATGGTCATTAAACACCTCGCTAAATACTATTTACACATAGGAAGTTTGCTATGAGAAAAAACTGTCCCATTTCGCAAACAAGTACGGAAACTTCATGACTTACATTACAACTTTCCTTTAAGCCAATAATATTCGGTATAGCCGCATTTCTTGCAATTCACACCCTATGATTGTCGGCGAAGCCTAAAATGCTCCTTATAGGATGCCTGATCTGAAAAAGTTTCCATAAATCTCAAAATGTTCTTACTCATTTACTTTTAAGCCAACATCATCACCTCCGTGCAAGCAATCTGCATCTAGGTAATAATACGTGCAATCATATTTTAGTTTAAATAGTTTGACAATCTTATACTTTAGGTAAATTATATAAAATTCCTTCATAAATGAGTATACTTCTAAAATATTTGAGTCCATTATTCCTCGCTGTTTGCTTAATTCTATCTTGTTCAAAAGAGTATGGGCCAGGCGAAGAAACAGAAGTGCGAACCAACCAAAATAATTTAACGGAATCGACGTATTTAAGAATTACCAAGTCTTGGTTTCAGGAACCTCAGGGATGGCTATACCCTATGAATATTGCAGTTCCCAGTCAAAATGAACCCTCAAATGGGTTTCCAATTCTCATTTTACTTCACGAAAATGGTGGTAGTGGATCGCGTATGTTGAACGAGTGGAAGACGCTCGTAACGGATCATATTTTAGTTGCTCCTACTGGATATCGAAAAAGCTGGAACATTTCAGATGAGGCAAGTGAAGCTCCTGACGTGGAAATGGTGAGTGATTTAATAAAAAGCCTCTCTGAATTTGAAAATGTGGATTTTCAGCGTATACGTATAATTGGGTTTTCGAATGGAGCGGCTTTGGCCAACCGTATTTTTATCGAAAATAAAAACGAGGCCATCGATCGAATTGGGGCTGTAGTTTCTCAGCTATCAAAGGCGCAATACCGCAACGATTCATTTTATGCACCAAGCGGAGACACTGGAGGTTCGGATGTCCATGATGGTTATAACA
Organism: uncultured Bacteroidota bacterium; assembly: GCA_902609095.1. Taxonomy (GTDB): domain Bacteria; phylum Bacteroidota; class Bacteroidia; order Chitinophagales; family Saprospiraceae; genus GYS-P2D. The sequence continues at coordinate 40,637 of CACLQQ010000011.1, forward strand.
TTAGTACCGTTCCAATACAAGGAAGGGCATACCTCAGTATTTGTAATGAAAACGATCCTATGATTCCCTATTTTGGTGGAGCCTCGGTAGGAGTAGAGTTTTTACCTGCTAAAGAGGCTATATATCATATTGCCAGAAGTCAAGGCCACGACGCTCCTTATGAGGAAAGTGATGGAAACCAACTCCAAAACTCATTAACCTACGAATACAGCTACCTCGATAAGAATGTGGTGCACCTTCGAGGCTTTGCTTATCACGGAATGAGTGACACTGCTTTAAATTATCTGATCAACTTTATTACTAACTAATTACAAAAGAACTTTTACTTTTTGGCGTTTTATTTGTTAATCTCAATAAAATTATCTACAATCCTTCTCATCTGGATCATTAATCTTTACAATTATCCGTAACGTTAACTGTTGTTGATTTAATCATTTTTATAACTTATAAAACTGCTTTATTCAGCTCACGTAGGTTTGTTATTTCTGTCCTTTTGATTGAATAAACAGCAATAAGAAACGATTAGGTAATTAAGTGTACGCTCATTATTTTTATAACCTAAGCATGTAGAAACACCTTTATATTTTCTTAGTTTTAATGTTTCCTGTATTTGTATTTAGTCAAAATGTAGAAGTCGAAGGCGGAATTATAGTAGACTCGATTGGCGTAAGGTTAGGATTAATCAAGAATATAGTAGACCTCATAGATGTCCAGGATGTGGTTACTAAGGAGTAAATAGAAGAATTATTAGTTGGTTTTGATATATCATTAAGTTCAGTAGGAGTAGAAGGACTTATTGGCCTTAGGACAGAGTATTTCAGACTTTGGCTTCGGGAGCAAGTCCTTTAATAATGAGAATGGCAGGAGTTCCAACAGACGTATCATATATTAAGACTTACGCAGGTGGGCTGATATTCTATTTAGATACATTAAACACTGATTCATTTAAAGGCTTGTTATCTACGCCTTCGGGCCAGTCTACAGGTGTAGCATGGATAACTGGAGGCTCTACAAAATCGACAGTAAATGATAATACAGATATTTCAATGGGTACAGGTTTAGCAAATACTATAGCTATGATAAATCAAGATAGATATACTGGAGGAGGTGCAAAGGTATGTTTAGACTATGAGATTATGGAAGGAGGTGTTACCTATTCAGATTGGTTTTTACCCTCAAGAGATGAACTAAATGAAATGTATATAATTCTAAAGTCAAATGGTTATGGCGGTTTTTCTACTGGAAATTATTGGAGTGGAACAGAGTACGACTACTAGAGGGCGTGGTATCAGATTTTCAGCATTAGCTTCCAGGTAAGTAACCTTAAGTTCGGCAATCTCACTGTTCGTGTAGTTGGGGCTTTTTAACTATTTATCAATTTAATAATTAGTACCGCTAATTACGATGATATAATAAATAAGTTGAGGGCTGTTATCTCATGGCATATGAGATTAACCTGTAGATGTTGGAGAAATATAATGCCCCCTACATCTCGCCTTAGAATGCTATGAGATATATATTCTTAGAATCATTACCTACATATAGCTGAACTCTTATTTATGAGATTCTTACTTGGATTATGGCTTACGCAGTCTACCAGACTCTATAATAAATTGTTGGTTCCGCTGGTAGGTTGATTTATGAGGTGGTTGAGTAGTAATCCTTATGGTAGAAGATAGTGCGATAGTTTTTGACATGATTATCTAAATATGGTAGAGTGATTGGAGATAGGACATAGAATTATCTGGTGACAAATGAATGTTGACCATATGTAGAGTTAGCGTAGTAGAGCTCATGATTGAATTTTTGATTATAACTGCGTGTAGAGGATTGAGAAGTAAGAAATAAATCTAAAGATATAAAAATGAATAAGTCATGCGCATTATCAATGTATATCTATCCGTGATCTTGCTAAGTATCGGATTAAGAGGACAACAATCAGATTTAGAAGTATCTGGAGGGATAAAGGCAGACTCCATCGATGTGAGCTCAGGAATCATCAAGAATGTAGCAGATCCTATATCTGCACAGGATGAGGCAACAAAGGCATATGTAGATTCTCTTTTTCTGGTATTGGAAAATGAATTAGAAAGCAAAGTACTGGATGTAGACGGGAATGAATACAATACGACTAAGATAGGAGACCAGCAATGGATGGTAGAAAATCTACGAACGACAAAGTACAATGACAGAACATCTATTACATTGGTGACGAGTGCTGGAGCATGGGGCGCTCTTACGACACCAGGTTATTATAATTATGATAATGAACCAGATGGATATTTAGTTCCGTATGGGGCTTTATATAATTACTATGTTATGGCAGATACGAACAGTCTGAATGTATGTCCTGAAGGATGGCATGTTCCCTCAGATACTGAGTGGACAACGCTAACGATCTTCTAAGGAGGGGAGGTGTTGCAGGAGTTAAAATAAAAGAAATAGGAACATTGTATTGGCAAACGCCAAATGAAGGAGCAACAAATGAGAGTGGTTTTACAGGGCTTCCGGGCGGCTCCCGTAACGGTGATGGATCGTACAGCGACATTGGCAATAACGGCAGGTGGTAGGGTTCTACTGAGTCTGTAGGTGGTGCCTGGGAACGAATCCTGTACTATTTCGATGACAGTGTAAACCGGAACGGCAGCGATAAAAGGTTTGGTTCTTCGGTCCATTGGTTGAGGGATTGACAATTTGGCTATTTGACTATTTGATAAAACCGCGAAAGCGGTAGATTTATAATCAATAAGTAGGGGGCTGTTATATCATCGTATATGAGATAAGAGATGTTGGAGTATTATATGTGGCTACCCTCGTCTCAGAATGCATATTGGAATATTCTTATAATTCCTGTTTTCGACCTACTTTTCCTTTGTCAAAATTTGTTCTCATAGAGGTAGATGACTGTTTAACTCTATTTCTATAGATTTGAACACATTTGTACCTTTTTTGTACCTCATAATCATAACTAATTGATTTACAGTTATAATCACTTTATGTATAGGAAAGTAATCCTTAATTATTACGAGTATTCTAATGTCTCAAGGCATCTAAATAGTTAATCTAATATCACTCATAGTACTTCGTCACAATACCTTATGGATAGGGTGAATGGCATAACAGCCGAATAATTAAGAAATAATCTTGATCAATAATGATGTAAATTCTACAAGATTGTCTTGGTCGTTATTTTAATATTAAACAAATCATATGATGAGGTGCTTCAAAAATTTATTTTTACTCACAGGCTTGTGTCTCTTCAATGTTACTTTTATTCAATCCGCATCTGCGCATAGAACAGTTAGTGCGAAAGCACTTTCAACTAAAACTTCAATCAAACCATTAAATGCTAAGGCACTGAAGTTAAATCCTAAGGCTGCAAGAATTTTACAAAGATGGATTGAGGCTAAGCATGTATAATTCTTAGAAACAGGTCACTTTGTACCAATGGCAAATCCTTCAGCTAATACAGGAGCTAACCTTCCAGGCGGAGGGACTCCAAATAGTTTTTCCAGTGGTACCAATTGCTTCGAAATAGAATGCCCAGATGTATTTGGAGACGATGTCGTCTGTTGGGAATGTCATTGATAAACTTCATTTAATAATGTTTTTTCAATTATAGACTCAAGATCATTAACGAGTTTATACTCACACTATTAATCTGGCCTTTCAAAAAGAAATGTTTTCATGATACTGTTACCATAGGTGGCAACAGTATCATTTTTTTATATCAGAGCATATTCTATTGTAAACAAATTATAATAATAAATGAGGAAGTTGAATATAAACCTACTCGCCCCTGTATGTAGTCCTACGTTGAAATATTTGAAGAAAAGATCAGTCTGTATTCATTTAAATCTCAGTGATCTCGCCTCAATTTATACAAGTTTATATTAATAAGTTAAAGATTATTTTAGAGGTATAGAGTATCATTTATGATTGAATGATGATCGGTAAGTGATAAAATGATTTAGCGGTATTGCATTTAGTCAATTTCTCATTGAATCATAAGCATACTTTAAACTATCTTAGGGCGGATATAAGAACTTGTGAAAAACAACTCGCTAACATCCCAGGATTCCTCAAGATACAAGCGGTATGTCTTAACCATGCTAACTATAGTATCAGTATTTGCCTTTATTGACAGACAGCTTATCATCATCCTACAAGAAGCGATCAAGGAAAACCTAGGTCTATTAGATGCCCAATTAGGTTTTGTAAGTGGCTTAGCCTTCTCGATACTATATGTTATCGTAGTGATTCCAATAGCTCGATTAGCAGATCGACCCAGTCGCAAAAATATCATTACCATATCGCTCTCCATCTGGAGTTTGATAGCTGCATTAACAGGATAGCGGCGAACTATATCCGATTAGCCTTAGCGAGAGTCGGAGTAGGTTTGGGAGAAGCAGGAGCTACTCCTGCATCACACTCAATTATTGCAGATTACTTCCCTCAAGAGAAACGATCCATAGCCTATGCCATCCATGGATTAGGGGTCTACATCGGACTATTGTTTGGATTTGCCATAGGAAATATACTACAGCAGCTTTATGGCTGGCGCACAGCTTTTTATATCATTGGTGTTCCGGGTTTAGTATTCTCTTTGATATTTTATTTCACCGTCAGAGAACCACAACGAGAACATACCCAATATGATGAAGAAACAGAGGCAACGATGCCTTCTGTACTCGAAGTCTTCCAATTCTTACTTTCTAAAAAGACATTTATCTGCGTAGGAATAGCGGTGATCCTGCACACGTTCGTAGGTGGTGCCTTTGCAAACTGGATGCCTCCCCTACTTAAGAGTACATGGGATGGGTACTGTAGAAATAGGCTTGTGGCTAGCTTTTGTGATAGGGGTCTGTGGAGCTATAGGGACCTATGCAGGAGGATACTTAGTTGATCGACTGAGTAAAAAAGATACAAGATGGTATATCTGGTTGCCAGCTATGTCTATTGTTAAAAGCATTCCTTTTGCCCTCCTACTCTTATTAAGTACGCAGAAGTATGTGACCCTCTGTGCTTATCTCATTCCTAATGTTACCTATGCTATTTTCTTGGGTCCCACTTACGCCTTAGTTCAATCAATGGCTGGATCTAGAATGCGGGCTACTGCAAGTGCGATTGTTATGATATCTATTGCACTATTTGGGATGGGTCTTGGACCATATCTTACAGGTATTCTCAGTGATTACTTGACACCGAGCTATGGCGATCATGCAATTCGATGGAGTCTATTTTATATCTCAGGATTTGATCTTATTGCAGCCTATTTCTTTTACAGGGCGTCTAAGATTGTTCTTGATGATGTAAAGCCAGAGTAATTGACTTTATTTTTTTGAAAGCATTTTCAAACACAGCTTCAATCCTTCTCAGTCTATTCTCCAACTCTTGATTTTTCTTCTTAAGCGCTTCAATCTCAGTCGATTGATTTTCTATAATCTCTTGATGCTCCTTAATAGCTCTAATGGCCACAATACTGAATCCCGCGTAATTGATTCCATTTACCTGACCTAACCTATCAATACTTACTAATTAAGGGAATAACTTGTAAGCGATGTTGGCATTGAATGAAATTTCGCCAAGAGCATTATTTGCTATTGACTTGCTTATATATTCATCTATTACTAAGCTTTTAAGCTTGGAAAGGTATTTCAATGAAGCTTTGGGATTCTTTATAGACGCTTGATCTATTTGTCTAAAGAACCCTCCTGTATTCCAATCGATAAATGATTTAGGCGTATACGTATTTCCATCATCGTTACTATAGTTAAATCATAGAAGTCCTTTCTCAGAGGCACTACTGTAAATTCTCCATCTTGTACTATCATTTTGAAGATTTAATCCGCCGGTCTGTTCGTTCTGACCATCACCCCCAGATTGATTGATATGAAGATTTGACTCTGCCTGTCGACTTTCATTAATCATTATACTACCTAAGGAATCATAACTTAGCACCACACCAAAGTCATTTTGAAGTTCAAAGGTCTTTTCAGCTTCAATGCCCACGTTAGCCGTTTCTATATCAAAATCAAAATCTTCGTTAAAGAAGTTTATATCATTTTCAGCCTGAAATTTTTTACCCCTGACAGACTCTACTTCAATGTCTCGGTTAAGAGATTGAATAATAAAATCGCCTTGTTTAGAATCAAGGATCCAAGTTACCGTAGGGTTTTCTAATCATTCCATAAAAATAATTTTAGAAGATTCTGATGTTATTGAAAGATCTCCTTCGATTTCGGCTATTTGTGCTCGAACTCCAATACTTAATAAGATAAGTAGGGTTGATATGAGAAGTTTCATCTTATAAAAATGGCAAAAAACTCAAATCATAAAAACACATAGGGACATTCTTTCTACACCAAGAGCTCATTTAACATACCAGCCAATCTTACTCCGGCTCTCAGCAATGGATCCTTCAACTGTGGAATGTAATCATGCTGATACTGCCAGCTGAAAGATGGTAAGCCTGTCTCCCGGTCTGTATAGTTATAAATGTTGTTGTAAATATCTTCTCTCAAAGCTATAGACTCATACGCCCAGTTATCTACACTATTACTCTGCCATTCTAATACTTGCTGAGATATAGTCTTATTAATGAATCTGGCAAACTCAGTATAACTCAATTACTCATACTCAATCATTTTGGTATCCCAAACAGCATGAATATTTGAACGTTGATCAAAATAGAACAAAGTAATATTATTCCACCTCTATCGCTGTTCTTACCGACATGTAAAGGCATATGTATATCACCTACTAAGTGAGTTAAAAAAGCTAAGGCCGTAGCTCGTGTTGATCCACGTAAAGGCTGGGCACCAGATTTGTCCATTTTATTCTC
>CACLQQ010000012.1 GCA_902609095.1 uncultured Bacteroidota bacterium
ATATTAATATTTAGTGATGAGGATCTTCTCCACACTGAGAATCCTTGAAATAGTTCAGAATTGTCACATGCATAAGGAAATCTCCAAGAAATCAAGTTTTCTGATGAACTAACTTTTTCAGAGCTCACATCTTCTGGCGAAGGCCCCAATATTTTAATTCGAACAGTTTTAAGTGTTGCTGCTCCACCATTAAGCCCCAGGAAGTTATCAGTTACTTTAAAGACAACTTGATAATATGTCTCAGCAATATCCTCACAGGATGTTTGCCACCTAAATGATCCTTGAAGAGTAGATCGAACAAAATTTCTAACCACATTAAAACTGACATCATTGGAATCTAAAAGTAAAGGAGCACCAGTTGCTTCTAATGTCAAACGTTGAGCAGTATCTATATCTTCTGCTAATACATCAAACTCGATTAATTCTCCAGCAATGACACATAGTTCATCGACTGTTTCGATTTTGGGGATATTGTTTTCATTAAGATCTTGATCAAAGCATGCAAGTACTAGGATCTGCATATCTCTAATGATCTCATTGATTAACAAGCCATTGCGATATTCTTTGATCAGTATAGTGATATTAAAATCACCTTGAACTGGAGGGTTCTCCCAAACGAAATCACCTGAAACCGGATCTAAACTGACTCTATTACTATCGGACGGCGCTACTTCATCAGGGAGATTATAATTCGGGACTTCAATGCCCTCTTCTTGAAAGGGTGTAATTAGCTCATAGGATAAGCTATCACCGTCTGGATCAAAAGCATTTGGATTATGCACAAAGGTTTGGTTTGTACAAGCAAAATCTATGGGCGGTTGAAGTAGAATCGCAGAACTATTGCTGCCTTGAAATCTACGATCTAATAAGGTTAAAGTCGTTTCTAAATAAAACTGAATGTTTACCGAATTAGGAAAATCTATATTTTGGATACCAGCAATTCGATTTGGGTCGGTTACTGATAGTTTATATCGGCTTCGGGTAGGGTATGTGTGCGTTGCGATGTAGGTATTCTTCTTTACATCATTAGGTAATTCCTCACCGTTTCCATTACTTCTCCTTACAAATAAAGAGGTTCCATCCCCCCAAAAAAGTTCAAGACTATCTCTATCAGCTGCAAAACTACTTGTTCTCGTAAACGTGGTAATAGTTGCTCTAATGGTAAGATCGTCGATCTGCTCATAAGTGATTTCACCCGCTCTATTATGAGTAGCATAAAGTGCAGACTGAGCTACTACTACAAATAAGCTTATTGAAAATACTCTTGATAAAATACGCACATAACCAAGTTAAGTCATAGGGCCTAATTCTTCAAGGCAATCGGCGAGACTTTCTTTCCAATGCGGAATTTCTTTGGATAGTAGATTTTGAATTTTGTCAGTAGACATGACACTCCACAATGGTCTTGGAGCAGGAGCACCATATGCGGATGTACTGATTCCTGATACCTTACATTCTATCTTGCAATAGTCGAAAATCTCTTTGGCGAATTCCATCCAGGTGGTTTTGCCTCTATTGCAATAGTTGTAGATGCCCGTTATTTTAGAGCGGGTTTGTATGATATCTATAATTGCCCTAACAAGATCCCGTGAATAGGTTGGCGCACCGTATTGGTCACTAACTATATTGAGTTCTTCTCTTTCCATGCCAAGCTTGATCATTGTCTTCACGAAGTTGTTCCCTTGTGCTCCATATAACCATGAAACTCTGATGATCAAATGATTATCCAATTGACTGATAATAGATAACTCTCCAGCTCTTTTGGATTTGCCATATATGCCAAGGGGATTGCAAGAGTCTGATTCAATAAGAGGAGAATCCTTGTCAATATGATATACATAATCAGTACTGATATGTATTAGCTTGGTTTGTAGCTGCTCGGCAATTATCGCAAGATTATTTGCGCCATGATCATTGATCGAGAATGCTTCATTAACCTCCTGCTCGGCCTGATCCACAGCAGTATATGCGGCACAATTAATAATAATATCAGGGTTCAGAGTTGAGATTGTGTTGGTAACATCACTTGAGTTAGTTATATCTAACTCGATACTACCTAAAAAAGTAAACCGAAAATCCTCATGCCTTAGTTTTTGAAACTCTTGACCTAATTGTCCATTAGCACCAGTAACGACGATATGCTTAATCTTCATAAGGCTTATGTTGGCCGAATTTTGATTGTTTTGTATCCTTTGAAGAGAGCAAAGGGTCTATATCTAAATCAGGCCATTTGATGTTGAGGGTATCATCATTGAATAGAATTCCCTCTTCATCATCTTTTGAGTAATAATTATCGCATTTATAACCAAAAATAGCCTCGTCTGAAAGCACAAGAAAGCCATGTGCGAACCCCCTTGGTATCAATAGTTGCTTTTTATTTTTATCTGTTAGTATTTCTCCATACCATTGACCATAAAATGGAGAGTTTGGTCTAATGTCTACAGCTACATCAAAGATTTCACCTACTATAGCCCTTACTAACTTGGCTTGCGCAAACTTTCCTACCTGGTAATGTAGTCCTCTAAGGACTCCTTTTTGGGATTTAGACTCATTGTCTTGGACCCATTTATAGTTACTAAGTTCACTTGGGAACTTAGATTGATTGAAAGATTCGAAGAAGTATCCTCGATCATCATAATATACTTGAGGCTCGATAATTTTGAGATCAGTAATCGGAGAGTCAGTAATTACCAAAATGAGACTATTTTTTCCTAAAATATAATGTTAAAGGTACGCCACTAAAGTCATATCTCGATCTCATCTGGTTCTCCAGATAGCTCTTATACGCTCCAGTTATGTGTTTAGGGTAATTGCAGAAAAATGCAAAAGCTGGAAAATGTGTAGGTAGTTGAGTTAGGTATTTAATCTTGATCAACTTGCCTCTATGTGCAGGTGGAGGATATTTGGTCAGCATTTCTTCTAATACTTCATTGAGCTCAGATGTCTTAATCCGTTGACTTTTCTTTTTATAAACCTCCATCAGTTTTTCCACCGCCTTAAAGATTCTCTGTTTCTCAAGAGCCGATATAAACAAGATCGGAATATCATTAAATGGAGCAAGTTTAGATTTTAACCCAAGAGCATAATCTCGTGCTGTATTAGTTTCTTTTGCAATAAGATCCCATTTGTTGACTAATAAAACAACGCCTTTTTTCCTTTTAGCAATTAGAGATAAAATGTTCATGTCTTGAGACTCTAAACCAAGTGTAGCATCAATCATCAACAAGCATACGTCAGCCTCATCGATTGCCTTAACTGCACGGATAATCGAGTAAAATTCCAAGTCTTCATGTACCTTTTTCTTTTTTCTGATTCCAGCTGTATCAATCAAAATGAATTCATGTCCGAACTTATTGTAATGGCTATGGATGGCGTCTCTCGTCGTTCCAGCCACATCTGTGACTATGTTTCTCTCTTCACCTAATAGGGCATTGATCAAAGAAGATTTTCCAACATTAGGTCTTCCTAAAATGCAAAATTTCGGAAGCTCGCTCTCTTCATTAGTCTCTTTATCAGGAGGTAACATGTCAATGATTGCATCAAGTAACTCTCCTGAGCCACTCCCAGTGATAGAGGATAGAAAGAATGTATCATTAAATCCTAGACTCCAAAACTCGTTGGCGGCAAGTTGTCGAGTTCCATTATCAACCTTATTGACAGCGAGAATGGTCGGTTTATCCGTTTTACGAAGCATCCTGGCTACCGATTCATCTAAATCCGTAATGCCTGTCGTAACATCAGTCAGAAATATGATAATATCTGCTTCGTCTATGGCGATCTGTACTTGAGACCGAATCGCAGCTTCGAATACATCGCTTGAATTGATTACGAATCCTCCAGTGTCTGCGACATTTACTGATCTACCATTCCATTCCGTGTACCCATAGATTCTATCACGGGTAACACCACTAACATTATCTATAATTGACTTACGTTCACCGACTAATCGATTGAACAGTGTTGATTTTCCTACATTAGGACGCCCTACTATGGCGATTAGGTTTGACATATATTGTTCTTAGTGCAAATATCCATAAGATTTTAATGATCTGTCATCATCTCGCCATTTCTCTTTTACCTTGACATGTAATTCTAGAAAAACCTTTTTATTAATAAAGGTCTCAATTGCTTTGCGTGAATCGGTCCCTAAGGCCCTAATAGCAGAAGCCCCTTTCCCAATGATTATGGATTTCTGAGTCTTACGATTAACTATGATATCTGCCATGATATGAATCATTGGTCCAGATCGAGATTGACGATCTTTGAATGTATGAACAATGACTTCACAGCTGTATGGAATTTCTTGATGATATCGGTTTAAAATATTTTCTCTGATGATCTCAGAAACAAAGAAGCGCTCACTTTTATCTGTGAACTGATCTTTTGGATAATATGCAGGTCCTTCTGGAAGGTGACTCACAATTAAATTTTGAATTCCCTCAACTCCTACATTTTCTAATGCGGATATTGCGCAGATATGGTCAAAGTCGACTTGATCTGACCACCAGGAACTTAGTTTCTCAATCTGATCTTGAGTAGAAACATCCATCTTATTGATGATTAAGATCTTTGGTGTTTCTAATTGAGTGATACTTCTGAGAACCTTGGGATCTATTTGAGGATCTTCGAGAGTGTCGATCATATAAATTAATATGTCTGCATCTTCTAAGGCTGAAAATGCAAACGAGTTCATAGCAGACTGCATCTTGTAATGTGGCTTTAATATGATTCCTGGAGTATCACTAAAGATGATCTGATATTTAGGCTCGTTAATTATTGCTATGATTCGATGTCTTGTAGTCTGAGGCTTATTGGTTATTATGGATAGCCTCTCGCCAATAAGGGCATTGAGTAGAGTAGATTTTCCAACATTTGGATTACCGATTATATTAACGAAACCAGATTTATGCATATTCTGACATAATGTTTTGAACGGCTTGATATATACCCCCAGGTTTTAAGTTTTGCCAGATTAATTCATTGTATTCATCTCCTAGCATAATATAATTTTTAAGATAGATTTGATTCATCTCATCTAATACATGTTCTCGAGTATTTATAAAGCAAACCCAGCCATCTTCCTCTTTTACATCATCATACCACTCTTCGTAATAACAGTCGTCATCACAATGAAAAGTCAAGACGTTATCACAGAGTATGATAAACTTAGTTATTTCATGTTTGGCGATGTGATCTATAATTTCCCTCTTAAGGTACATGACATCATTATTGATACAATCGTTCCATTCGCCAAATAATTCGATAATTACATAGCCTTCATGATAATCTGCGTAAAGCATCTTAGCATAAAGAGTAGGTGAACCAATATAATCCCACTGAGGGTGAAGAAAGTAATTATATATTTTTTGACTGTACTGAAACTCGCTGTATTGCCTGCCGTAGAAAGGGCTGCGATCATCCTGCGCAGCTATGTATTGATCCCTCCATCTGTAGTGTGGTTCTATATCGTGCATTTAAGCGTATCTTCGCTCGCAAAGTAGAACAATAAACGTTATGGTGCAGCTCTATTTGCAGCTTACCACCAAACTGGTCTATTAATGGTCGAGCCAGGGACCTTGGTGCAGTCATAGCAAAGCAGGTCAGCACCTCGCATGGGACATCCCGTTCGTTCATCACATATGGCGTCATTAGAGTTATCAAAGCACTCAGGAGGTGCTCTATTACAGTAAGGTCTGATGCTATCTTGTTTAATTCTGATATTTTAAGCCTGAGAGGCATAGAAATATCCAAAAATCTCTTCTTCAGGATTGGTTACGTTTCTGATATTTGTACCAAGTTTATTCGGTGGATCATTGAATATCGTTTCATTAAGTGTGAGTAAAGATTGAATATTACTTAGATGTTCAATTGTGGCATCATCAGTCGAGAACTGACGTACGGAGAAATAGTAGCCCTCTCTCCATCTTTTATATACAGGAACTTCATAAATAATTCATAATAATCCAATCTTTCGATATTCAAGGCCTCAGTATCAAGTAGAAGGACTCGATTAGTAATTGGATTTTCGACTACGTAACAAGTTAGTGCAGGTATATCAGAGTTTACTTGATAGGTCTGATTCACCTCCCAATGAAGTGCATTATTAGCGCCATTATGTAATGGACTATTTATAGCAATTGAAATACGCCCTTCTTCACTAATTTTCCTAACGAATTTATGGCCAGAGCTGAAGATTTTTCAAACTACATTGATTCCGGTATTGCTAATGTTGGTTTATAGACTATCTCAGACTCGTAAATTCTACCCAGTAAGTCGCTAACCCTTAAAACATGTCCTATTTCAGAACTTAGATCATAATCTGAGGCAGTGAATGAAAGGCCATAGCTTCCCAATCCGAGCTGAGGTAAGTATAGTACCTTTGAACCATTTCTAGTGGTCTCTTAATCAACAGATACTGTTGATCTGGTAGAACTTTCATAGTTGAAAACTTTTTGAATATTTATCTAAGCATAATTATTTGATTCATGGTGTAGCTCTGCTATCCTACCATCTATAACAAGCTGATCGGCAGTACCTCTATCAACGTCAAAATCAATTTGATTAACACAACTTGTGCCGATGATTGATAGTGATATTGATACAAAGAAAAGTTCTCTCATTCTCACCAATCAGGTTTGACAGTAGAGACACCAGGAACCGTCCTGCAATCACAACATAGCGGATCAGCTCCAACTGCAGGCCTTCTTGTTCGAGGATCTAAATTACAATCTGCTCTTAAGTCTGTTCCACCTTGGGCAACTTTTTTAGTACAATATGTTCGAACGTTAGCAACTTTTACTCTGATATCAGTGGCCTGACTCACATAGAAATAATCAAAGACATCTTCATCAGGATTATAAATATTTATAATATTGGTTTGTAGTTTATTCAATGGATCATTGGAGATTGTTGTGGTTTGGGTTAATAGTGAATTAATATTTCTAATGTTAGTAGTAGCACCAGCATCTAAGCCAAATTGTCGGACAGTGAAATATATTCCCTCTCTAAATTTCTTAGATACGGGTGTTATAAATAAAAACATATCATCTGCCTGCTGAAGACTTAAATCTCTCGTATCAAGCAGTAGAAAAGCATTCGTTATAATATCTTCTGTAACATAGCACTTTCTTATTTGTGTAGTGCTAATTTGAAAGGTTTGATTGGCTTCTCATAGCAGTGAATTTTCGTCATTTGACAATAGAGGTGTCGATATCTTTAGTATAGCCTGATCTTCAACTGTAGATAATCCAAGAGTCAATAACTACGGTAGGTACTATTTCAACATTTAGATGCCCTGGAATGGGCACCAAAGATTTTATTAGTCATTTGATGCATATTCTCTTCCATCCAGTGTTTCTAGCTATAATTTATGTTCAAGGTCATCACTGAGATCATATTCTGAATCTGTGAATTATCCTTCATATGCGCCTAAACCTATCTGGGGAAGATCAAGCGATTGAATCCCGTTAGAAATTTCAACTTGTTCTACGGATACCGTAGATCGAGGGGAACTTTCAAAATTGAAAACTCTCTGAATATTTACTTCGGCATAGTTATAAGGCTCATTTAGTAGCTCTACTATTCTACCGTCGATTACCAACTGATCAACTTCTTCTCCATTCATGGCAAAATCTATTTGATCAACACAACTGAGTAAACTCAGAATTAATAATGAAATCAGAAACAGCTTTTTTGGAATTACTATCGTATCGATATTGGATATAACAATTCTCTTCCATTTTTTAATATACGTCTATCCCGTGAACTATATTAGAATCTATTTTTTATTTACTATTGCATCCGTTAACCTGAACTATGAAAAAACGTCATATTTATCTCGTACAAGTGGTGTGTGTGGTCACATTGATTTCACAATCGCTATTTGGACAGTCAGATCGACGATCTATTACGCTTAATGTTTCAGCTAACACATTAGCTGGCGCGATTGACGAAGTAAATGAAAGTACGCCTTATAAAATCTTTCATAAGGTGGATGAAACGGTAAGTTATACAGGTCAAAAATCTTTCACTGATACTGATATAGCCGTTGTCCTCCAGACCTTATTAGCAGATTCCTTTTATGATTTCATTGAATATCGTGGATATGGTTGGGTGGTCATGGATAAGACCATTTTAGAAATAGACTATAGTGTGGAGTTTTATAGCGCACTAAGTGGTCAAGGAGATGAAGAGGAGGAGGCTAAAATGGTCATTGGTCAATTTAATAGATTATCTGCTACTGGTTTGGCGAAACTGTCTGGTGTAGTTACTGATGCTCAAAATGGAGAACCAATTATAGGAGCCACTATATCTGTATCCGAATCAGATTTAGGAACAGTAACTGAAGTCGACGGAAGTTTTGATTTAACGTTGCCAGCTGGCTCTCATCAAATTATAGTGAATTTCATTGGTTATCAAGATAATTATAGCTTATTTGAGATAAGAAGTGACGGAACTCTTGACATTGCTCTTGATAAGGGTTCAATCGAACTTGACGAAGTAACCATCCGAGCGAGAGCTGCTGACGCCAGTGTCGAAAATGTACAAATTGGTGTGCAAACTATTAGCATGAACACTATCAAGAAGCTCCCTACATTTATGGGAGAGGTTGATGTAATTAAGAGCTTTTTATTGCAACCAGGTGTCACAACGATTGGGGAGGGTGCTTCAGGTTTCAATGTCAGAGGTGGTAATGTAGATCAGAACTTGATCATGCAGGATGAGGCCTTCTTATTCAATAGTTCACACGCCCTTGGATTCTTTTCAACCTTCAATGCGGACTTAATCAATAAGGTTGATTTATATAAAGCTAACATTCCGGCTCAATATGGAGGGAGGTTAGTTTCTGTTATGGATGTAGAGATGAAGGATGGAAATTTTGAAAGATTGAAGATTAAGGGTGGTGTAGGTCCCGTATCAAGTAAGATCAGCTTTGAAGGTCCAATTATTAAAGATAAAATATCTTTAATAGGTGGATTTAGATCTTCATATACTGATTGGGTACTAAATTTGATGACAGAGCCTGAATTGAAGAACAGTAGCGCCTTTTTTTATGATGGGAATTTTAGGTTAACCATCAAGCCAAATGCTAATCATAATCTGTCCTTATCTGGTTATGCATCTCAAGATGAATTCGTTTACAATAATGAATTTGGATTTGATTATCAGACAAGATTTGGTGAGTTGAGTTATGGTCTAATAATAGGAAATAATATCTTTTCTAATTTATCTGTCATAGGAAGTACATATACCAGTGATCAAACTGACTTTGCGGGTATAGATGCTTCAACTATTAATACTCAGGTCAATTATGTTAAGATTAAGGAGAACCTTAAGTACATACCAAATGAATATACTGAAGTAAATGTTGGATTATCAACTATTCAGTATGATGTGGTCCCAGGAGAGCGCATGCCATTTGGGGAGAATTCTACGATTGAACCAAGGGCTTTAGAAGATGAAAATGGTAGAGAGTCGGCAGTATATGCTAATGCAAAGTTTACTTTGACCGATGCCTTGGAAATATCTGGTGGTGCACGGTTTAATTTTTATCAATTTTTAGGGCCAAAAACAGAATATCAATATTCAGATGAGTTTAATCCGTCGGTAGAAGGGATTATTGGAATTGAGCTGAAGACTGGTACTCTCCAGAGCTATTCCTACATTGAACCGAGAGTATCTGCAAGATTAAAACTAACTGATAAAGCCTCGATTAAGGCAGGTTATAGTAGAACATCTCAGTTCATTAACCAAATATTCAATGCTGATGCCCCAACTCCTACAAGTCAATGGCAACTGAGTAATAGATATATCAAACCATTGCGATCTCATAATGCCTCGATTGGATACTTCCAAAATCTAAAAGACAATGAATGGGAGACTTCTTTTGAGTTATATGCCAGGGATATTGATCAATTGTTTGATTTCAAAGACTTCGCAGATTTACTCATAAATTATCACATAGAAACTGAATTGTTAATAGGTGTAGGACGAGCATACGGAGCTGAGCTGAGTATTCGCAAGAATGTTGGAAAGACCAATGGTTGGTTGAGTTACACATATGCCAAATCAGAGCGGAAGACAGAAGGAATCAATGATAGTGAATGGTACGCATCGAATTTTGATAAAACTCACGATGTATCATTCATTTTGAATTATAATCCTAACCAGAGGAATACGATGACGGCAAATGTGAATTACTCAACAGGTAGGCCTACTACTCCACCAGTCGGTAATTACCGAAGTTCTGGTGGATTAATAGTACCAATATTCTCTGAGCGTAATGCTTTGAGAATACCAGATTATTTCAGAGTTGATTTATCATATACACTAGGGAAAGGATATAAGGTTGATCAGAAGTTTAGAACGAGTTGGACGATATCTGTTTATAATGTATTGGGACGTCGTAATCCATTTACAGTATTCTTTACTCAAGCACCATTTGATTTAATTCAAGCTAACAAGCTTTCCATTTTGGGCTCAGTGTTTCCTTCTATTACGGTCAATTTCGAATTATTATAAAAGTTGAAAAAGATGAATAGAATACATTTAGTAAGCCTTTTTTGTTTCTTGTTTGCTACATCATGTATTGATGAGATTCAATTAACAGTTCCTGGCGATGGAACTGATGCCATAGCGATACAAGGAAGGATAGTGTATGGTGAACCTTCGTTCGTAGTCGTAGGTGTGTCTAACGCCTTTGATTTCTCAACAGATAGTAGAAATGCCGTTGTAGTTAAAAGTGTAGAAGTAATGGATGATTTGGGAAACTCTATGGAGGTGCCTTCAGTAGATATTGGAGTGTATGAAGCGGCCTTGGACGAAAGTAGTCCGTTACAAGCTGTTATTGGTCGATCATATAGAGTAAGAGTGTTAACACTTGATAATCGCGAATTTGAATCTGATTTTGACCCTTTATTGCCAGTTGCACCTATTGAGAGTATCGAGTTAGGATTTGTTGAAAAGTTAGTTGTAGATAATATTGGTGGATTTGATATGGAGGAGAAGTTAGCGGTATTTGTAAATACTGTCATAGACAACAGCGCTGAAGGAGGATTGCTATGGGAAGTTGAAAATATTTTTCAAATAACCGATACACCTACTGATGCCCGAATTCCTATGAAAACTTGTTACATTACCGAGGCAGTAGGTCGTAATAAGGTAAGTATTTTACAGCCTAATGAATTGACCGATCCTCGTGTAGATAGGTTAGAATTATTTGATACTGATATTAACTTCAAGTTTGGTGAAGGAATTTACTTCATCGTTAATCAATTCTCACTTAGTCAAGCCGCATATGATTATTGGGAGCAGGTGCAGATATTAACCGAACGAACAGGCAGTATGTTTGATGATCCAGTGGGAGAAGTGACAACTAATATTAGGAATGTCTTAAGTCCGGAAGATAGAGCATATGGGTTTTTCTCAGCTTCCTCTTATGACTTTCAGCGTATTAGGGTCATAGAAGAATTTACTGGGCCAGTTTCTCCCTACTGCCCACCAGTAGTTAATAATCCTCCTCCATTTGGGTGTCCTTTTGGTATATGTTGTAATTGTTTAGATGTTCCTCGCAGTACGACAGAGGTGCCAGATTTTTGGGAAGATTAAAAAAGCAATCAAAATGAAAAAAATTATTATTTCAGTCATAGCGACAATTACGCTCCATTCATTGCATGCTCAAGAGTCTCTAATAGCTCATTTTGATAAGCCATTTTATGTTAGTGGTGACATCGTGTCATATGATATTAAGCTTCCGAGTAGCTTCGCTGGAACAGAGGTTGCTTTTAACAATTATATAGCTGATAGCCGGGGTAATGTTCTTTTGCAGTATTTCACAAATAATAAGAAGAAGGCAAACTTCAATGGTTATTTTACGATTCCATATTCTTGGGGCTCAGATATATACCAGTTGGTTATTGCAGGTCAAGATAAGACTACAGGCGCTGAGATAAACATTGCGAAAGTTGATATTCGGATATATAATGATATTTCAGCTGACCCAATGGATTTTAGTTCCATACCAATGGCAACAACTTTGGATATAGATAATAAAATTTCCGTTAATTCAAGTAAGGCGGCATATAGTCCAAGAGAGAAAGTAAGTCTGACGGTAAATGCTGCAAGAATGACAGATGCAAGTGTAGTTGTGGTGGATAAGAAATTGATCAATGCAAAGGAAGGGCTTAAAGTTGCCAAAGTCATTAATCAAACAGCACCAGATATGCTTAACGGAACGCCCTACCTAACGGGTCGAGTGGATGATGCTAATGGAAATCCGATGAAATTGAATGTTTTGGGTGTTTATGATGCAAAAGCTAGAGACATGCTTTACTCCAAATCGGGTATTGATGGGAGTTTTCATTTAGGTATTGACTCTTATGTGGGAAATAAAAAGTTGCATTTACATCCTTACTTATTTGGTGAGGCAGAAGCCTTATCGGTGACTATAAAGAAAAATACAGGTACCAAAGCGTCTAATGTGATAACTATCGATTCAACGGTGATCAATTACATTCAGACAAGCAGAGATCGCAAAAAGATCTATCAGCAGTTCGGTAAGGTTGAGAATCAACTGAAAACTATCATCCCCAAAATTGTGCAAAAAGATCTCAAAGCGAATAGATCTTTTAAGATTAGTGATTATCAATCCTTTGAGAATGTTGCGGCATTTTTCAATGAGATTTTAGCATCAGAGTTAAGTTTTGTCTTAAAGGATGATGGTAAACTGAAAGCTAGAATGTATAATCCTAAGAATAGAAAGAATATCAATCGAGATCAAAGTAGTTACTTTGAAAAAGATCCAATATTCATAATTGATAATAAGATTACTCAAGATGCTGATAAGATCGGACGTCTCCCATTAGATAACATAACTTCTGTAGATTTATACTATAAGGTAGACGATATAAGGAAAGATTTTGGAACTTTTGGGGGAAGTGCCTATGCTATTGTTCATACAACCTATCCTAACTTCTTGCTTGATGACAAGGAAGAAGAGGATATTATCTCTTGGAATGGATATTTGCCAGAATTAGAACAAATCAGTATTCCTATCGAAGCTATTACTGCAAATGAACCTATATTCAAGTCTGTATTATTTTATGATGCCGAAGTGCTTTCACAAGGTGGTCAGATCCAATTTAATAGTGGAGATGATATTTCTGATTACGAAGTTTTGGTAATAGGTCAGAATAATTCGGGTCAAGTGATTTCTGGAAGTACCACATTTAAGGTTAGGTATTAAGTTATTTTAATTTTTAGATGCAATATAGTTGCATCTGAATAGTTTCCTCTAATACATTGTAAGAGTTTCTTGATTAGATTAATATAAAAAGTAGACATTGTTGGACTTTTCTCATCAGTATTTTGTGCCCTTCGTCGTATGGCTCTTCTTCTGTTGATTTCATATGGCTCTTTTGAAGGATTGCAATCATTATCTATCCATCATTTTATGGAGTTCATGATTGTTTTTGCTAGTGGAATTATGGTGGCAACTTCTGTATATCAGGTCTGGAAGATTCACAGAGTCTGGATCCCTAACACTCTTTTTGTATTTGGTCTTATAATATTATTTGTTAGATTGAGTTTAACTAATCACTGGCTTATGGCTCTTGGTGGGTTTTGTGTAGGAATTGTACATTTAGTAAATTACAAATAATAAACCGATACTCTCTACAGTGGTAAAACTCAACAGAGTAAAAGTCGTTAATGATATGCTCTCTCTTAAAACAAATAACCTTAGTCATCAGTACTCCCAAAGAGTTATTTCTTTTCCAGATATAACTTGTGCTAAAGGAGAACATACGCTTTTGTTAGGACCATCAGGTTGTGGTAAAACTACATTATTACAACTAATATCTGGTATTAGAAGCAGCCAAAGAGGAGAAGTTTGGATAGGGGATATGAATATTAGTGAGTTGTCGCAGTCTCAACGGGATAACTTCCGAGGAAAAAACATTGGGATAATCTATCAGAGATCACATTTTGTCAGATCTCTATCAGTTTACGAGAACCTATCTCTTGCTATGAAGTTAGCTGCTCAAACAGTGAATAAGGACCATATTATGAAGCTTTTAGAGAAGCTTCATATGGATGGTAAAGCTAAGCAGATTACCTATACTTTGAGTCAAGGTGAACAACAAAGGGTAGCGATTGCAAGAGCCTTAGTTAATGAACCATTATTGATACTGGCGGATGAGCCAACTTCTGCTCTTGATGATAGCAACACTGATGCCGTCTTTGAGCTATTAGTTGAGCAGGCTAACGAGGTGAATGCAACCTTAGTTGTTGTTACACATGACAACCGGTTAAAGGACAAATTCAATAACAGAATAGAATTATGAATTTATTCCGTCTAAGTTGGAAGAGTGTTATTGATCGACCGCTTAAAATGTTATTGAGCTTACTTTTATTTGCATTAGGTGTTGGTCTTATTTCCTTTATGCTTCTGATGGACAAGCAAATACAAGACAACTTTGAGAAAAATCTTGCTGGAGTTGACCTTGTCATAGGTGCTAAGGGTAGTCCTCTTCAAATGATCTTGAGCTCTATGTATCATATTGATGCTCCAACAGGTAATATCTATTTGAAGGAGGTTCGACCTTTTTTGAATCCTAAACATCCACTGATTGAAGACGCTCTTCCATTATCAATGGGGGACAGTTACAGAGGGTTCAGAATTGTGGGAACGGAGAACAAAATATTAGACTGGTATGGTGTCGAGTTAGAATCAGGTGATAAATGGACATATAATTTTGAAGTTACCATTGGTGCTACAGTTGCAAAGACATTGTCTTTAACAGTTGGAGATACTTTTAAAAGTAGTCATGGTTTGGTTGATGACGAAAACCTTGAACATGATGATGCCGAAAGTTTTGTGGTCAAAAGTATTTTGGCTTCATCTGGTACAGTTCTGGATCAATTGATACTTACGACAACACAGAGTTTTTGGATGGTTCATGATCATGAAACCGTGGATCCTGAAAAAGAGATTGAAGATGAGCATGACCATTCGGGACACGACCATGGCCACAATCATGATTCTGATGGCCACAATCACAGTAATCAGACTAAACCATTGACTCTATTAGAGGAGGATCAAGAAAAAGAAATCACTTCTCTTTTACTAAGATTCAAGGGGAGGAGTTTCCAAGCACTAAATATGCAGCGAAGTATTAATGAGAATACTGATATGCAGGCTGCGACTCCAGCTATTGAAATCAATAGGCTCTTCTCGATGATGAGTAGTGCGGAACAAGCTCTGCGTATATTAGCTATTATCATAATTATAGTATCTGCTATAAGTGTATTCATATCACTTTATAGTTCATTGAATGAGCGCAAATATGAGTTAGCACTTATGAGATCTATGGGGGCTGGCCCATCTCAGGTTTTTAGTCTGATTGTAATCGAAGGTATTATATTAACTTTCTTGGGTGCTCTAATAGGCTTAATCTTAAGTCATGGTTTGTTATTCTTTTTTGCCGAACATCTAAGAAAGGTATATCGCTATAATTTTGAGGCTTGGACGTTTCTCCCGACAGAAGGGTATTTGTTTATAGCAGCCTTAGTAATTGGACTTGTTGCCGCTACTATACCAGCATACCAAGCTTCTAAAACTGATATTGCTGATACCTTGACCAACAGATAGGGTAATTATTATCTAAGTTCCTAAACAGGTGCTATTTTAGCCACATGATTGCAACAGTTATATCTTTGGGTATTGGCGCATTACACAGCTGTATTGTACATTTCTGTCTTCTTTAAAAGAAGGTATCATATAGGATATGATCGTAAGACATTAGTATCAGGATTGATTTTAGTTTTAGTCAGTATACCGGCGTGGCCATTCGGCAATGTGGGAGGTCATTTTGATTTTCATACCAACGATCCATTTGTCAGTGAGGTTCGGAGGTTTACAGTGATCTTTTTTGGTGCTAATACATTTACTCAATTATTTCTATGATTGACCTACGCTTTTATTCGGTCCAACGATCTAGTAAAGATGCCAAGATTCATTTTCAATATTTTCGCTATGGTTATATTGATCATAGTCATCTTGTATTAATAAAGTCTTTGGTCAAGAGTTATGTGGCCTATTGGGTTCCACAACAGTTTTGTCAGCAATGATAGGTTTATCGTTGCGGGATACGCTTACTAACCTATTCGCAGGTTATTTCTATACAGATCGAAGCTCCTTTTAATATTGAAGAATGGGTTAACTTAGGAAGTCATGAAGGAAAAATTGTAAGTCAGAATTGGAGGACGCTGACACTATTAACAAGACAAATTCTAAGGATTTCTATTCCGAATAAAACAGTAGTAGAAGAGAAATCATTAATTACTCGAGACTGATTAAAAGGTAGATTCATAGCTTTTATGTCAATCTGGATTATTCTCATCCTTCTAATCAAGTTAAGAATGCAATTGCGGAACTGTTAGAGGAAATACCAGAAGTATCTGTAGATAATCAGGCGGACCCCTATGTAATTAGCTATGAGTCAACGGTACAAAATATGGTTTTGAAGTATTGGATTGAGGATTATGCAGGTGTCATTGTCATTCAAGATATAGTACTGTACAGATTATGATACAAGTTAAGGCGTACCAGTATTAAAATTCCATATCCTATCGGTGACATCCGAATGGAATTAGAATCTCCAGAAGCTGTCAAACGAAAGGCGAAAGAGAGCATCTTATATATTCAAAAAGAGCTTTCAAAACAAGAGTGGTTAGATAATATTGATGAAAAGCAACTTGAAATCTTAGCGGAGGGAGCTTAATTACAATATTTCGTAAAAGATGATAATTTGGCCAATCAGGGTGAACAGGGAGATTCAATATTCTTTGTGTTACATGGATCAGCGAAGATTCATATTAAAGGCTCTCGAGGTAAGGAAGTATATGTTGCAGACAAGGGGGTAGGTGATTCTTTTGGAGAAATGAGCTTGCTAACTGGAAATGTGAGAATAGCTACAGTAAGAGCTGTGGAAGATATAGAAATGATAGAGATTGATAAAGAGCGCCTTGCTGAAATCATCGCAAAAGATGCTGAGATACTCAATAAGCTGGTAAAGGCACTTGAAAAAAATCAATCTTCTCTTACTCAAATTATCTAAGAAGAAAAGAAGAACTCAAATATCCTAAAAATCTGCGCGCAAAGTAATTATGAGTAAGATTATCAGCTACCTTAATATTCAGTAGTTACAATTTTTGACTCAATTCTATCTGCTTTTTAGCTTGATGCTTTTCTGTTTTTAGTATAACTACAGGTTGATAACCATTGACCTTGTCACCCGGTAATACCTTTTGATAGAATCCTGGATTAACTAACTCTAGGTCTAAAATAGTATGAAATTCTTTTCCAGTAGCATCATATACAGAGAGTTTAGTCTGAGATTGGAATGGCACAATGAAATCAATGATATAATCTCCTGAGTCATCTATCTCTTTAACGTCCAAATTAATTCTGCTTTTCTTTTAAGTATGTTTTCTAATTCTTGACGAGCTGACAATTCGCTGCAATCTAAGATCTGAGCAATAAATTGAGCACCTGCCAAGACCTCAAATTTACTTTCAAGCTGAATGTTATTACCAGCCACGAAAATTACTAAACTATCATTATCGACCATACTACTTGACATTACTTGATGGATCACACTGTAGTTATCTGATGGTAACATCTGATTACTTAGTTCTAACATCTCTATATCGCAATCATTACCAACAGTGTTAGTCACAATACAATTACAATCAGTAATAATATCATTGAGCGTAAAATCATCTCCATCGCTACATGCAGACGCTTCAGGTGGACAACTCCAGCATTAAACAATATCTTACCGATTCCTATACATCCAGAAGTATGATTTGCATCCAGAGAGGTTATCAAGATGTATCGTGCTCCTAAGCCATTGAAATTTGGTCCTTGGAATCCAGATTAGGATCCTGTGCCATCAGCTAAACTCAAGGTAAAGTTTGGTCCAAATTGTTGCTAACTTATGCCATCCGATGAGTAATCTATGGCAACCGAACTAAATCCACGGTCAGTCTACCCTTGTTCGTTATAATTCCAAATCTGAGTTTGATAGAGCTTGTACAAGTTGCCAAAATCATATTGAATTCAATGGCGGTTACCACGGCCAGCAGGATTAACACTGGCTTCACAGCTGAGCCATTAGGATTCTATATTATTATCAAGCTGATCAGTAATATAACATTCTGGATACGAAGTATAACTGGCCAAAGGACTATCACAATTCGATCCACTACATGGTGTCTCAGCACATTCACAGTTAGTATATTGATCATTATTAGTAAATGGATCACCATCGTAACATAGAGTCCCAATTGGGATACAAGCGAGCTTACAATTATAGTCGTAGAGATAGAATGAAGGAATTCTCTTCCAGTTAGGATCAGAGTGAAATGGGGTTTTCCAAAATACGCTCAAATGTTCCTATCCAGTTCCCTACTTATGAGTCACTTCAAAGTAATAGAACTGTCCTGCATTTAAGTTGACAATCATGGTTTATGATAAATCATCCTCATGCTCGGTAGGTTCAGTCGAGGTAATATTTAATATTTGATGAGCTGCTTTGAATGCAGGATCATCATTTAGACTAGGAACATTCTTGCACGAGAGTTTCCTGTAATATTGAATTGATATGTGCCGCTCACTGGAACGTTTAGGTAACCTTGCATGAGCGATCCTATATTATTCTTTTGATCTTTATATATTATGCTGAGTAAATTGACTGATTGACTTGTATTCGGTAAAGAGGGGTAATTGGGATGCAGTAATAGATTATTTAAGCTGCCTCCCGTAATATCTTGATATATCAAATCGATCGCATACACAATTAGGTTTACCTAAAGGCTCTCCAATACAATTACAATGTCTATCCCAAATATCATTGATAGTTCTACTATCTCCATCATCGCATGAGGTATTACGAGTTTCACAATTTTCTTCTGGCTCACTGAAATCAAAAATATAGTCTGTACTTACATAATTCCATGTATCCATTCCGGTTATAGGTGATTGCCACCACACCGAACTATGGTCTCCTCCTCAACCCTCTATATGTCGCAATTCGAAGTAATAATACTCATCAGCTTGAAGGGTAATATATTCTGAAATTTGGCTGGGGTATTTACCCAAATGTGTTGTGCCTGTATACCCATCTATATATGACTGTAATATCAGGTTTGATGCAGATTGGTCATTCAATAGTAAAAATTCTGTTTCATCATCACCAGTTACTCCGAAGCGTACCTGCACCGTAGTGTCAGTGCTTATAAAACCTTTGATTAATGACCCATAATAATTATCAAAATTATAAAGTGTTTACAGTGAATATAAAGTTCTACATCTGTCAGGGGTTTGAGGAAAGAACTCATCTGCACTTAGCTCGGTGAAATCCCTATAGGTAATATCTTGCCAATAGCACCAACTTACTTCTCGGGATGAGCCTACATTATATTGGCATTGAACTGATGGGATGGATATAAGAGATATGAGAAATAATATAAATCTATATAGATTAGCGATTGGTAAGTCACTCGGAGTATAAGACCCCAAGGGTTTATGAAAGTTGTTGATGTCAGGGAGTATGTAGGATAGATCATTAGGGGATACTCCAAACCATAAGGCAATCGATGCATATAATTCGTCAACTGAGGTAGTTGGGAGAATTCTGCCTCTATCTGACAAATTGTAATTGCTGTTCAATGCTATTACAGGATAGTTTCCAAATATCTGTCCACCTTTTTGCAGCTCCTCCCATGATCATCTGGTTGCTTCCCCATGCATGATCTGAGCTATTATCATCACTGGTCAGTGTTCTGGCAAAATCACTTACAGTTATTACAGTTACCTTCTCTTCTAATCCTAACTCTACTAAGGCAGCATAAAACTCAACTAATGCATTACTAAGTACTGGTAACATACCTGATTGACTGCCTATTACATTATCATGATGATCCCAACCTCTGAAGGTTGTAAAGAACATCTGTCTATTTTTTCCAAGATCAGCTTGTACACTCATCATTTTGGCCATCAAGAATAGGACCTGTGATAATGAAGTGCCTGAGAAGGGGGTATTAATAGGAGGTACTTTTCCTAAAGCGGCTTGCATAATTTCTATGGCTTCATAAGAATTATTGGTTAAAGTACCATATGTTTTCTGAAATAAGTTACCATATTCTGCTTCTAAAATATTTTGAGCAACTTGATCTTTTGTTTGGTTTAAGAAACCACTATTCGAATACCAAGAAGGTAGGCCCTCAACACCAATATTATTTTGTGTTACATTATTCTTGATGGCATATTCCAAAGCTTGGTTACCTGATTGGAATCGATTTTTTCCGTCCAATGAGATGTTCATTGAGATCTCTGGTATGGATTGGGTATCGTTAAGAAGGTCTGCGATTTTACCTCCAACCCCAACTGCTGATCTGTCTTGTGCCAGAGAGTTTTGCCATTGCATGATTTGATCACTATGAGAATAAAGACCAAGTGGCAATTTATAACCACCTGCCTGATACGCTACTTTATCAGCGATGGGTTCAATGAGTGTGCTGATATTAGAAATAAAGGATATTTTATTACTGTTAAACAATTGTTGGACCCCAGTCATCCCTCCATTTATATCATAATCGACTCCATTCAATGGAATGTAATAATCATAAAGTAAATCTGGATCAGATCCTGGAATCGGATCAGGCCTATGATTAAGAGCAAGAGAGGTACGGGTGTCTAAACACTCTTGATACCTATCTCGATGTCTTGGTATTAGTATATTGTGAGAATCAGCACCCCCAGCGAGGAGTATGCAAACTATAGCTTTATAATCATCTATATTTTCAATGATATGAGGTCGGGCTGCAACGGTATTTATCATCGCGAGATTAAGGGCCGTAGAAAGAAAAGTGCTTGAGCCTATTGCTGCACAGCTAGCTTCTCCAAGGAAGTGTCTTCTTGATATTTTTCTTTTACTCATGATTATCGATTTATGAGGTATTCTGGAGAGGACAATACTAAGTATATGGCTATTCGGGCACGTTCGTCTATATCGTCTGCATCGTCAGCTGGGAACTCTTTTAGGGTTTCAACGATGAGATTGTGAGATGCATCTGATAGTAGACCATGAGCTGAGAGCATATCTAACCTATCTACTAATATGTGTAGTTCGTCATTATCATCTGCCAGAGATAACGTAATACTCAGATCGTAAAATGCTTTTTCATTGTCAGGAATAGATTCATTGGAGTACAAACCTTTTTCGTCTGTAGGGTCGTTTCTTATCACCCAATCATTTAAACCATTGAGATATCCTACTTAAGTTTGACTATTAGTTATCTGAAATTCAGGTGCATATAATTGTTCATCCTTTAATGGTCCTATAGGTTGATAGAACTGTTGGAAGAAATTGAACACACTTGGGGAATTCATAGGTTTTTGCTCAACGTCCTTATATACCGACTCCATGGTATTCCTGTGCTTACCACTAGAACTCTGAAGGTTAAGTGCTTTTGAGAGGTGAACGTATCGCACAAAGGGTTCTCGCATCATTCCAAAAGTCAGGTCATTTGATTGTGAACAACTTGCTGCGGCTGGATCTAATAAAATCGACTTTACTGTTGCTGCCAAGTCACCTTTAATTCCTTGCCCATTATCATTAAACACCGATGCTATTGCTCAACATATTCTGGTTCAGGATTAGAGGTAACCATTCGTTGTATGAGCAGCTTAGAAATGAATGGACCGAAATTGGGATGTGAAAATAGATTATCGAGTGCATCACTTACATCTTGGTTCCCATCTATAACACTGTTACTTCCTATCGGTGTATTGTTGAATAAATATTTGATTCATGGTTCATGAAAGTCATTATTCATGATCATTGATACAGCCCAGCTTGTGTCATTTCGGACACTAGTTCTTTTAAATTGGATTGAGGTTAACTCTCGATCTCCGAACTGCAGTCATGTAAATATTTTGGAATATTCGAGAATTGTTTCATTGTCATAGGTGGCTACTTTGGAGGTGTCATTCCCGTTTATCTGATATACAGATTGTCCATTTAAGTGTAGAGAATCTAATCCAATTGTGAAAAGTTGCATCACCTCTCTCGCATACTTCTCATCAGGAAAAATATTATTGATCGTATCGGACTTTGGGTTAGCCAGATAAGTTAGATAAGATCCCATGGCTGGGTGATATGTAACTTCTTGGATAATATCTCTGTAGTTACCAAAGGCATGTGTCATGAAAATGTCATAAAAACTGCCGAATGCATAAGTATCATTAGAAAATGCTGATTTTGTAGAAATAACAATGATCTCTGATAGAGCTAAAGCTATTTTTTGGTGCAATAGATCTGGTTGAGTCATATGATATTGCCACCAAGCATACTCCCAACATCTTATTGATGCACTTACATTTTCAGGAGATGTATTGTCCCTGGCAAATAAAGCATAACGAACGTATTGATAATAGTCTATCACCACAGATTCGAAAGAGTAGGTGATGGGCATATTGATCTGATCTTCAATCCAATCTTCTATCCCATACGGTCTACAGTTTCTATATCATCATAGTTATATCCTAATGTTGCTTGAGAAAGGAATTGTGAGGACTTATTGTAGTTAGGAAGATATCCTGTTGATGATAAAGTGGTGTTTCCATTAGACTGAGTATCACTTGAAGTAATAATAATTCCGGCCTGACTTCCCCTTCAGAAAGTATATTCTTGCCCAATGCCGTTCGTTGAATTTAGGAGGTGAATAATTATTATGTGAGCAACATATAGTGAGAGAGCCCTGGCCTTATACATGGATTTAATTCAATTGATTTAGGTAAAGGTAGACTATACGATATTGCTCATATAATAATATACCCTTATATAAGCGCCTATGGTTACTACTTATTAGACCAAGTATTGTTAATTAACCCTACGAAATTCGACCCCATTTTTGGTTCTTATTTCTCATTTTGACCAGATAGGACAATGTTGATTTATGCTTTAGCAAACTCAAATCTGGGTCTTTTTGGAGTAGGGCTACAGCAAGGTGTCTGGCTGTTTCTAATATTCTTCCATCTTCAGTTAGGCTCGCAATGTTTAATTCAAGCACCCCAGACTGTTGGGTACCGGTTATATCTCCTGGTCCTCGTAGACTCATGTCTTCTTCAGCTATTTGGAATCCGTCGTTCGTACGGCACATCGTGTCTATGCGAGCCTTAGCATACTTGCTCAGCTGGGTTTTAGTAATTAGGATACAAAAAGACTGATCAGCACCTCTACCAACTCTACCCCTCAGCTGATGTAATTGTGATAGTCCAAATCGCTCTGCATTCTCGATGATCATGACAGATGCATTGGGAACATTTACACCTACTTCGATCACTGTAGTTGCAACCATGATTTGAGCTGTGCCATTAACGAACCGTTGCATCTCTATGTCTTTATCCTGCGGTTTCATTCTACCATGGACGACAGTGATTTGGTAATCTGATCTTGGGAAGTAATTTAGCAATTCTTCATAGCCAGTTTGAAGATTTTGTAGATCAAGCTTTTCGGATTCATCTATGAGAGGATATACAACGTAGATCTGTCGGCCCTTCGCGATTTCCTCTTTCATGAATTTTACCACAAAACTTCTATGACTATCATTTCTATGAACTGTTTTTATTTGTTTTCTCCCAGGAGGTAATTCATCTATTACTGAAGCATCTAAATCTCCATAAGTTGTCATGGCTAATGTCCTGGGTATAGGAGTGGCTGTCATAACGAGTATATGTGGCGGAATCTGATCATTCTTAACCCATAGTTTAGAGCGTTGCACAACCCCAAAACGGTGTTGTTCATCAGTGACAGCAATTCCTAAATTTTTAAATTCTACATTATCCTCAAGAATCGCATGTGTGCCAACCAGTATGTCTATATGCCCTTCCTTTAAGAAACTTAAAAGTTCCTTTCGTACTTTCCCTTTAACAGAACCGGATAGAAACGCCACCTGAACCCCCAATCCTTTAACCATCTCTGAAATTGATTGGAAGTGTTGCTGTGCTAATATTTGTGTAGGCGCCAGTAGGGTCGTCTGGTAATTATTGTCTATCGCTATCAACATAGTCATCAAGGCAACGATAGTTTTACCACTACCTACATCTCCTTGAAGGAGTCTGTTCATCTGGACACCTCTTCCTAAATCATAACGTATTTCTTTGATAACTCTTTTTTGGGCATTGGTTAATTCAAAACTTAATTTTTCATTGTAGAATCTATTAAATATTGTCCCTATAGTGTTGAATATCAACCCTTTGAGTTTTTTATCTCTTTGGACTTTATTGTACAGCATATTTAGTTGAAGGAAGAATAGCTCCTCGAACTTTAGTCTGTTGTTTGCCAAATTCAGAGCTCCTGGAGAAGCTGGGAAGTGGATATATCTAAGGCTATCATAGCGGCTACAGATCTCGAGTTTCTCAACAAAATGGGATGGTAAGTTTTCTATTAAATCAGCTGGTTTTAGGCGATTAAGTATATTCTTAATGATGCGTCTTCTGGAACGAATACCTAAACCCTTTTGATTGAGTTTTTCTGTAGATGAATATACGGGCAAGAAAGGATCGGTCTCTATAGCTTGTTGCTCAGATTCTAACTCTGGATGAGATATACTTTTTACACCTCGGTATACTTTTACTTTACCATTTAGTATATAAGTTTGATTCGGCTGCAGTTTATCTACCAGCCATTGTGCTCCTTGGAACCAATTAAGTTCGATAAATCCACTTGGATCTTTGAAAGAGCCAACAAGCCTTGCGCTCCGCTTCATCTTTTTCTTGGTAATACTGATAATCTCACCTCGTAGCTGAACAGTGTCTCCATCTTGAACATCTTTAATTAGTTGAAACTCTGATCGATCAGCATATCTAAAAGGAAATATGAATAGTAGATCTTCTACGGTTTGCACTCCTAATTCACTTTTCAATATTTTGGCTTTATTCAGGCCAACTCCTTTGATGAACTCAATTTTTTCCCGCAGTATACTTCCGTGTGAACTCACTTATTAAAAATATGTACTCTTCAATCGTCTAACAATCTAAGTATTCTATAGATCAAAATGAACATATCAGTTCAATACCGTTTAAATGTATATTTGCATAATCATCTTATGAGAATGGAATCAAGAAGACAATTACAGTCAGGGGAGTTAATAAAGAGACACTTCAGCACGGTAATCAGAGAGCAAGGTGCCTATATCTATGGTTCAGAAGCCTTAGTCTCGGTTACTAAAGTTATGATGTCTCCAGATTTAGGTTTAGCTAAAATTTATCTAAGTGTTTATAACACCGAAGATAAGAACTCTGTCCTATTGATGATCAGGGAAGAAAAAACACGACTAAAACAACAATTGACTAATCGTATTAGAAAACACGTACGTAGAATTCCTAAGGTTGATTTTTACTTAGATGATACTCTTGATGAAATGTACAAAATTGATGATCTCCTGAACTCTATCTAAACTTACCGCAGTTCTTTAAGGAAGTCAGATTGTGCAGGATCAATATTAGCCATAATATCGAAAATCCGTCTTTGTTCTGATTTGACTGAATTCTTAAATACCTCGAGAATCTCTGCCCTTTTGCTATTAGAGAACATCTGTAAGACCATCGAATTAGGATAAACCTCGTTTACCGCTGAAATTTCCTTGATTGCACTGAACATGATGGCTTTGCTTATACTTACATCGGTTTCAATTTTGTCTAAGCCTTTGCGATGATAATCATACATCGCAGTCCGATATCTCTTCATTCTGGCATTCGTAATATTTTCGATGAGCCAGTATCTATTTCTATCACCACCCAAAGAAGACCAACTTCTGTCTTGATTAGATATGTTTGGGGGGATATTTGCAAGAATATTATTCGCTGTTTTGAAATGATCATCTCCACCTAATGGACTGAATGTATCGTAGTCATAACCCAAAATGACGTAGGCATAGAAAGTTAGTATGGAAGATAAATTATCTGTGAAATTGCTTCTATTATCTCTTAAAGGATCTCCATCATTATAAGTGAAGGATATACTACGATCAACATGGTTAAGAACTGGAGATGAATACGCGCTATTATAAACCGGCCTACCCGTACTGATATACATATCGGCAACGAAAGTACTGGCTGATGGGTCATCTGTTATATTAAATTGGATGGCTCCTTCTATTAATTCTTCGCTCTCATAATCATCAGAAGTCCACTTGCGATCATTAAAAAACTCTTGAATTGCCTTTTCTAAAGTTTTGAGAGTTCGGGGATCTGCTACTTTAAGTGCTGGAGCATTGACTGATACATCTATATTGAGCTCTTGTGTATGTCCTCTTTGTGCAAGGCATGAGATGATCAATAAGACGCTAAATAATCGTAAAAATACAGACAACATGCGTGATCTTAACTTAAAGAAATTAATGTGTCAATGACATCCTTGGCGACTTCTTTCTTGGTCTTAAGGGGATATTCATTGATACTTCCATCTCTATGGACGATAGAAATCTTATTTGTATTGTGTTTGAAGCCCGCTCCCTTATCCTTTAGACTGTTCAGCACAATGATATCAAGATTTTTCTTTTTCAATTTATACTTTGCGGCTTCGAGACCTTTTTGGGTTTCCAAAGCGAAACCGATAGTTGTTTGGTTTTTCGTTTTTCTCTCTCCGCACTCCATAGCAATATCTGGAGTCCGTTCTAACTCAACCGAAAAAGTAGATTCAGATTTTTTTATTTTACTTTTTGATTTAGTCTTAGGTCTATAGTCTGCTACTGCTGCACAGAATATGGAAATATCTGAATGTTCAAACTTGCTGATAGTAGCTTCGTACATATCTTGAGCAGATATCACTGGTGTGACATCAACGCTGGGATGTTCAATCTCGAGGTTGGTAGGTCCCAAGATTAATTCTACTTTGGCACCTCGGGAACCGCATTCTTGTGCCAGTTCTATTCCCATGCGCCCTGTACTATGATTTCTGATGAATCTTACTGGGTCAATAGCTTCTTGAGTCGGGCCTGCAGTTATTAATACTGTTTTACCAATTAAATCTTGTTCGACATTTAAGGAGTTATTGATATATCCTAAGATATCAGCAGGTTCCGCCATTCGGCCGGCACCATTTAATCCACTTGCCAACTCTCCTATTCCTACAGGAATTAGCTTATTACCATAAGATTCCAGTTTACTTATATTAAACGTTGTTGATGGGTGCTTCCACATATCCAGGTCCATAGCTGGGGCTATGAATACAGGACACTTGGCACTGAGATAAGTGGCTATGAGCATATTATCTGCTATGCCATTGGCGAGTTTCGCAAGTGTTGTTGCTGTAGCAGGAGCAATGATGAATGCATCGGCCCATAAACCTAAGTCGACGTGATTGCTCCATGTATCTTGATCTATGAGCTCTGTAAATACTGGGTTTTTGCTTAAAGTAGAGAAAGATAATGCGGAGACAAACCTAGCAGCCGCAGGAGTCATAACAACCTTGACCTCATATCCTGATTTGATTAATAATCTGGTAATATTTAATGACTTATAAGCAGCTATACTACCGCTTACTCCTAACACTATTTTTTTGCTCACAGCAGGAGATGAATTTAGTAATCCTGCTCGTCTCTTTCTTCTTTGTATTCGTACCTTAATCTGTTTTCGAGGAATTCAGATGTAGCTATAACCGTAGGATTTGGAAGCTTCTCATAGAATTTAGAAATTTCTATTTGCTCCTTATTCTCCTGAATTTCTTCTATAGTATCAGTTGTGATTGCGAACTCCTCTAACTTTCCTTGCAATTCAGTTTTGATAGCTGTATTTAGTCTTAGTGCTCTATTGTTGATAATATTTATGGTCTCATAAATATTCGCACTCATTTTTGACATTTCGCTAAGGTTTCGCGCTTTTAGATTAGGATCTATTCCTTGTACTTGCGTTTTAATATCAGCCATTTTCAAATCTATTTAGTGCCGTTTGGCATTTGTTAACGTAATTATCTATGTCTTCTGTGTACTCAGAGCTTGGATATTTTTTATCAAAGAGTTTGCATTGCTCCATTGTAGCCGTAAATCGTTCTACTTGACGAGCATATGTGCTTCTATCGGCCCACTCGTAATACGCTTTAACCATAAGGAACATTGCCTCTTCGGTATAATCAGATCCTGGATACTCCTTGAGCATATTGCCTAAATTCTGGATCGCAGAGTTATAATTTCTCAAATTATAATACAGTCTACCTGCTTCAAATGCCTTTTGCTCCAATTTCTTTCTTAGTCCATCTACATATCCATTAACTTCTGGTATACGTTCACTATCTGGAAATGTATTGACAAAAAGCTGGAATGCATCGATGGCTGCAATAGAATTAGTCTGATCTAATTTGAATTTCGGAGCCTGATAGTATTCTGATAATGCAGATAGATATAGGGCTTCTTCGCGCATAGGGGATGTAGTATAAGTATTCGCAAATGTCTTGAAGTAATGAGAGCTCAGAATGTAATTTCTGTTTTTGAAGTGAGTATCTGCAAACTTATAGTTGATCTTCTCTGCTTCGACTTTACCTCGATAAGCCGGGATAATCATTTCATATAATAGTATTGCTTTAGTTAAATCCCCTTGTATGACTAAGGTATCTGCAGTAACATACATTAATTTTGGATCTTTGCTTAATCGAACTTTCTCGAATTGTGATTTACATCCAACAGTAAGAAGTAATACAACAACACCATATACGCAGGATCTCATCATGGTCGGCAAAATTAGACTTTTCCGCTCCGATAATCAATTATATTTTCATATCCTCTTAACCCAAAGTGGCTCTTAACTCATAATTAACTGGAGTGCCTCCAATTCAAAGGCTATTTTTCTGTCATTAGATAGTCTTGGAACCTTATTTTGCCCTCCTAGTTTACCTCTACTTTTCATTAAGATCCTAAAGGCATCAGATTTCAAAGGCCGTACTATGAGCGGTCGTAATATAGCTCCTGTGATAAGGTCATTGTAGTAGATATTTTGTCGGCGGAGGTTAGAGTCGATTTCTTTGGATAGACATTCCAGGTCTGTTGGTGCTCTGTCAAATTCAATGAACCATTCATGATAGGGCTTTTCTCCCTCAGTTGGTGTAACCTGTGGAGCTACTGTGAACTCTCTAACACTGGTTTCTCGATTTAGTAAAGCTTGATTTAGAGCTGTTTCTACCTCTTTACCAATAACATGTTCTCCAAATGCTGAGATAAAATGTTTGACACGTCCACTTACGACAATTCTGTAAGGATTCAAGTTAACGAAACGTACAGTGTCTCCAATGTTATATCCCCATAGGCCAGCATTGCTATTGATTATAATCACATAGTCCGTATCCAATTCTACATCTTGAAGCCTAATTCTTCTAGGTTGATCTTGATAAATATCTTGTAGACGAATAAACTCAAAGAAAATTCCTGAATTCGTATTGAGGAGTAATCCTTCGTTATTTAACCTGTCTTGGAAAGCGATAAACCCTTCTGATGCTGGATATGTCTCTAAACTATCTATACGTTCACCAATCAAAGATTCTATACTGCTCCGATAGGGCTCATAATTCACACCTCCGTGTACAAAAAGTTGCAAGTTGGGAAAGACTTCTTTGATCGTGCTCTTTCCAGTAAACTCTAATAGTTGCTCAAAATACATCTGCACCCAGGGTGGAATTCCACTGATCAGTCGAAGGTCTGCTGTATGAGTCTCTTGAATTATCTGTGTTAGTTTATCTTCCCACTCCTCAATACAATTGGTATTAAAAGTCGGTAATTGATTGCCATTCAGCCAATTTGGAATTTCATGATTGACGATACCAGAGAGCCTACCGGTATGCACTCCAGATGTGATAGACAAAGTTGGTGATCCCGAAAGAAACATGACTTTTCCATCAAAGAGCTTGCACTTAGAACCATGCGATGCATAATTCATCAGGGCTAATCTGGCCGAAGTGACGTGATTGGATAGGCTATCGTGTGTTATCGGGATGTACTTAATGCCCGAAGTTGTTCCTGAGGTTTTAGCAAGGTACTTTGGTTTTCCTTTCCAGGATACATTTTGTCGGCCATCCCTTATCTGATCAAAATATTTGCGTCCTCGTTCATAGTCAACAATAGGAATCTGTTGTGAGTACTCTTGATAGTCCATGTCAACATGAAGCCCATGATCTCTACCGAAAATGGTATTTGAACCTTGTTCAACGAGCATTTTAAAGGTCTGCTTCTGATTTTTAATTGGGCTCCTACGAATCTTAGTGACCAGATACTGATGATACTTCGCAAAAGGATATATTAGCTTTCCTTTCATAAAATCTCTTTTCCTTTTAGGGCAGATTGGATATTATGATCCAGAGCTTTTTCGGCGAGAGGTCGACTATAAGTGTTCAAATTGTCCATAGCACTATTGATTTGATCTTTAGTCCCTTCCTTAATCATAGATATGAGTATTGATTTGAGCTCTTGAAGATGATCTACTTCGGTGACTTCAAGCCAATTATTCTGATCTAAGAACTTATTAGTGTGCAATACGACATTTTGACCTTCATTTTGAGCTTCTATTAATGCTCTATGGTCCATATCTGATTGGACATTCATCATAGAATCTTTAAGCATTAGAGCCATTTCTTCTTCTGAGATGCCGTATTGAGATTTGATTTGTACTTCGGTGGCAACATTGGAGCGGAGTTCTGTGGCTTTCACCCTAAGGATACCATCTCCATCTATGATAAACTGTATATCTATTTTCGGCATGCCTGCAGCCATTGGAGGAATTCCTTTTAAGGTAAACTCTCCTAACTTTCGATTGTCTGATACAAAATCTCTTTCTCCTTGGTATACTGCTATTTTGAGGTTGACTTGACCATCAATTGAGGTTGTATATTGCCGACCTGCCTTAGTTGGCACCTTTGAGTTACGAGGGATGATTGTATCCATCAACCCACCTATAGTCTCTATGCCAAGAGAAAGAGGAGTGATATCTAAGAGCAACATGTCTGTCCTATTGCCAGCTAAAATATCCGCTTGAATCGCAGCTCCGAGAGCAACAACCTCATCTGGATTTATAGTATCATTGACTTCTTGTTCAAAGAATTCTGAAACCATCTTTTTAACCAAAGGGATTCTGGTCGATCCTCCAACCATGATTACTGAATTAATTTTATCTCTATCTAATGAAGCATCATTGAGGCTGGACTGACAAGATAATAGTGTCCTATCTATGAGTGGTTGAATGAGATTGTCAAACTGGTTTCTAGACAGTTGTATGTCCATATCATTTAACTTGGCTTTAAACACTTGATTTGAGCTCAGGTGTTTTTTTGCTGCTTCAGCTAATAATCTTAAATCTTGTCCATAGTGCTTTCCTCCAGACTCTTGATTTAGGCTTAATTCATATTTTTCAATCCAGTAGTTCATGATGGAATGATCAAAATCATCTCCACCGAGATATGTATCTCCATGTGTTGACAAAACTTCGAAAATCCCATCCTGTATATGGAGTATTGAAATGTCAAAAGTTCCTCCACCTAAGTCATAGACTGCAACTATTTCTTCTGAGTTTTTAGCTCCTATGCCATAAGCTAACGCAGCGGCAGTAGGCTCGTTGACAATTCTTAGGACATCTAAGCCCGCTAGCTTGCCAGCGTCTCGAGTAGCCTGCCTTTGTGTATTGTTGAAATATGCAGGAACAGTGATTACCGCTTTATCTATCTCTTGACTTAGACTTTGCTCTGCAATAGTTTTTAGTTCACGTAATACATGAGATGATAGCTCAATAGGGGTTAGGTAACAATCGTCAATTTTTACCTTAACTAATTTGTCTTCGTCAGTAGAAAGGATAGTGTAGCCCATAGATTCTTGACTATCAGAGATATCAATATATGATTTACCCATTAATCTTTTGACAGAGTAGATAGTTCGTTCTGGAGAATCTGTAATCAGCTCTCTTGCTTGATCACCTACGATGATTTCACCGTTTTGAGTAAAGTGAATGATAGAGGGAACCAATTGATGCTTGTTCCTATCATTCTTGAGTATGACAGGCTTGTTGTTATTTATAAAGGCAACTAAGCTATTGGTGGTTCCTAAGTCAATACCGACGATAGCTGATGGAGCTGATTCTTTCTCAACTGAACCATCTTTAAGATTTATTGAGATTTTTGCCATTTAATTACGTTGTAACGGATTATATACCCTTTAGTTAAGGGTCTATCTTCGCACTTAGATAATGTTCATATGATTAAACAATTCTACGAAAATAAGATTAATAGACTCTATCTTTTTTTAGGTGGATTCTTTGTGACTAATGCCTTGATAGCTGAGTTCATAGGTGTGAAGATTTTTTCCTTGGAGCAGACACTTGGATTTGAGCCTTTTAACTGGGAGATTTTTGGTGTTGACGGGTTGGGATTTAATCTAACTGCTGGTGTGGTTTTATGGCCTGTAGTATTCATTATGACAGATGTAATCAATGAATATTTTGGTTCTAAAGGTGTGAAATTGCTGTCCTATATGACTGTAGGACTCATCCTTTATGCATTTATGATGGTTTATGCGGCTATAGGTTTAGCTCCTAACAGTTGGTGGCAATCAGAAAGCGGCATATTAACCGGAGGTCCAGGTTTGGCAGACATGGATTTGGCATTTAAAAAGATTTTTGGACAAGGTTTGTGGATCATTTTTGGAAGTCTAATTGCATTTGTGATTGGTCAGATTGTAGATGTAGCGACATTTCATAGAATAAAATCTGTTACTGGTGAAGGTAGGGTATGGTTGAGAGCGACGGGATCAACTTTGGTTTCACAGTTCATTGATAGCTTTGTAGTTTTGATCATTGCATTTTATATAGGGTCTGATTGGGATTTGGTCAGAGTATTAGCAATAGGTTTAGTTAACTATTTGTACAAGTTTATCATTGCAATTATTCTGACTCCGGCAATTTATGGAGCTCATCGTTTAATAGATCAATACTTGGGATATGAAGTTGCTAATCAATTAAAAAAAGAAGCTCAAACGATATAATATATTCAGATGAAACAGTGTACAGATAGTATTCTAATGGTTCGTCCAGCAAACTTTGGATTCAATATCGAGACGGCCGAGAGTAATGCCTTTCAGATAAATATTAGCATTCATAATGTTATTGAAATAAAAGCAGCGGCAATAGAGGAGTTTGACAATATGGTTAAGTTGCTTGCCTTTAATAATATTGAGGTCATTGTTGTAGAAGATTCTAATAACCCAGTTAAGACAGACGCCGTATTCCCTAACAATTGGTTTTCAACGCATAGTGATGGCTCAGTTATTACTTATCCTATGTATTCACCGAATCGCAGATTGGAGCGGCGAGATGAGATATTGATGTTATTAGATGATCAGTTCGAGGTGGAGAAAAGAGTAAGTTATGCTCGATATGAGGAGGAGGATATGATTCTTGAGGGTACGGGCAGTATGATTATTGATAGACCGAATAAACTGGTCTATGCCTGCATCAGCGGGAGAACAGATCTTGAACTACTACAAATATTTGCTGAAGACAGAGGATATGAGGTTGTTGCTTATACAGCTGTAGATGCTGCTGGAGTTCCATATTATCATACTAATGTTGTAATGGCGATCGGAGATAATATTGCAGTAATATGTCTAGAATCCATTGAAAATGTGGATGAGCGATCTGACTTGGAAAGACGATTGTCTGATTCGGGTAAAGAGATCTTGGAAATTTCAAGAGATCAAGTCTCACACTTCTGTGGTAATATGCTGCAAGTAAACAGTACAGATGGCACTAAGAATATGGTGATGTCGAGCGAGGCCTATGAAAATTTAACTCCGTGTCAAAGAAATCAAATTGAGAAATACTGTCGTCTCATCTACAGTCCACTTGCTACGATTGAAAAGTATGGAGGTGGAAGTGCTAGATGTATGATGGCTGAGATTTTTTTAGAGAAAAAATTATAATTCAAACTTATCGAATGCTCAGATATTTAGACTTTAAGTAAAATATTAATATGTTCTGGAAAAAAATCACTGAAAACTTTATTTTATTATTCTGGGAGGAAACATTTCGGCTTATCTACACGTCTTTCTTATATGTTTATATTTCATTCTAAAGCTATGAATGTTATCCTCAAATTTTCAAACACCATTGTAAGGTGGTTTTCTTTGACAAGACGAAGAAGAAGACTATTGCTTGCAGATGAAGAATATGACCGCTGGCTCGGAATATAAATTAATCCGACAGGTCTTGGTATTACTAACAAAATGAGGCACTTTCGATTGAGAAATTGCTTTTTTTATAAGTGGAGTTTTTCTTTTCGTTCTAAGAGAACTTCATCTGATTCCACTCTGTCTTCATCAGGAATACAACAATCCACTGGACATACTGCTGCACATTGAGGTTCTTCATGAAAACCAATACACTCAGTGCATTTGTCTGGCACTATGAAGTAAATATCTTCATCGACAGGAGGTTGTTGATCATCTACACCAACTATTTTACCATTCTCAAGAGTATATTCTCCAGTAACTGATGTTCCATCAGATAGAGCCCAGTCAACTCCGCCTTCGTATATCGCATTATTTGGACATTCAGGCTCGCAAGCTCCGCAGTTAATACATTCGTCAGTGATTATGATGGCCATATTGATAAGTCTTCAATGAGTTCCAAAAGTAGATTGAAATGACTGAAAATACTACCTCAGGAATAAATTAGATTAAATGAAATCTTGAAATAATTAAGACGTACTCTTTACATTCCTAACTACTCCGCCAAAAAAGCTTACGATCAAGTATGCTAAAAAGCATGCTAATAGTCCATAGTGCCAATCAATAATAAGTGTGAGTATGGTAGTAAAGATCACAAACCACAATTGCCGATTCTGTAGAATTGAGCCACTCTTAAGTGAAAAGAACTTCATATGTATGTTCATGCAAATTGCCGGAATTACTATTGCCACTAATGGCAATATATCAGGGCTATGCGGTGCGTCAAAGGCATAAAGAAGAACATACCCAGCGACAATCCCCGCTGCTGCAGGTATAGGGAGGCCATTGAAGTCTGAGGAATATTCCTCAGTGTTGAACTTAGCTAACCTAAAGAGTCCAGATAATATATAAAAGATACAAGCTAACAAGGCCTCTGTGTCAGAAAATAAAGTATAGTATAGGAATGCCGGTGCTACACCAAAGCTTATTAGATCTGACAATGAATCTAATTGCTTTCCTAATTCACTTTTGACATTTAGAAGTCTCGCCACTGCACCATCGATAGTATCTAAAATCATTGCTAATAAAACAAGATAGGCCCCAAGAATAGGATTGCCTAAAAGAATAGCTATGATGCCACATACCGCGTTACAAAGAGTAATGAAGTTTGGAATTTTGCTCATACTGATTCAAATGTATTAAGAACATTATAAAATTGCTGTGGCAACCTCAGGTTCATTGAAGAGTTATTATTAGATGTATAAAAAATGATCAAGTCGATTGTTTATCTAAACTCAATTAATATATATTTGCACTCCCTCGGAAAAAAGGGAAAGATATTTAACAATCTTAAGCGAACGTAGCTCAGCTGGTAGAGCACAACCTTGCCAAGGTTGGGGTCGCGAGTTCGAATCTCGTCGTTCGCTCTTATTAGTACCTTCCAAAATAGATATAAGTAGTTATACTGACTCTATTTTATGCCCGGGTGGTGGAATTGGTAGACACGCAGGACTTAAAATCCTGTGGCTTTGCGGCCGTGCCGGTTCGACCCCGGCTCCGGGTACTTATATTCACTCATGAGTCTTTTCGAATCTATTAATTTTGGTGATTTACAGTCTGTTAAACAGGCGGTAGAAACTGGTTTGGATATCAATCAAAAAGACGGACGAGGTTTCACTCCACTTATTTTGGCTTCTTACTTTAACCATATAGAGATTGTTGCCTATCTCGTAGAGATTGGTGCTAATGTCAACGATTCGGATAGTGCTGGACATACAGCATTACTTGGAGCCTCATTCAAAGGGTATAATGAAGTAATTCAAATTCTTATTGATAATGGAGCCAATAGAGATCATCAAGGAAACAATGGTTCGACAGCCCTGATTTATGCAGCTACTTTTGGACAAAAAGAAACAGTAGAATTACTGGTAAACAATGATGTGAGTATTGACATCACGGATCATAATGGAATGACTGCACTTAATCATGCCCAGAGTAAAGGTCATCAAGCAATTGTTGCATTCTTGGAGGATTGTGATTGATATTCTTACGTTGTAGATTGACAATGATATGAATATCCATCACCTCAAATACTTCATAGCATTAGCTAAAAGAAATAATTATAGAGAAGCTGCCGTCTTTTGTAATGTCTCTCAACCTGCCATCAGCATGGCTATTAAATCGATGGAGACAAAACTCGGGGCCCCTTTATTTAAAAGGCATAAAAATCCGATCGAGTTAACGGAGTTTGGTGAGAAGATTTATCATCATGGATTAAGCATCATCAGTGAGTATGAACAGATGATGGCCTATCAAGATAGTGATGGCGAGCTTAGAGGACAAATAAACCTGGGAGTTATTCCTACAATTGCCTCAGCACTTATTCCATTGTTTATAGGTCAATTTATTAAAGACTATCCTCATGTTAAGGTGAACGTTGAAGAGCTCACTACATCTAACGTGATTAATAAGATAAAGAAAGATGAGTTAGATGCAGGAGTTATTGCCACGCCAATTGATAATCTTAAATTAAAGCATGAAGTCCTCTATTTCGAGGAATTTATGGTTTACAGCTCAGATAAAATTGACAAAGATTATTTGCTGCCTTCTGATATAGAGATTAAGGAATTATGGCTTTTAGAGGAAGGACATTGTTTAAGATCACAGATCATAAATTTGTGTGAGCTAAAGGCAAAGACGGATGGAATGATTAACTATAACGCAGGAAGCATAGATACCTTATTGAATTTAGTCGATACTCAGGGCGGGCTTACGATTGTTCCTGAACTAGTTATAAAGCAGCTTAGTGCTTACAGGAGAAAGCGCTTATCGATGTTCAATCCACCTGCACCTGTCAGAGAGGTTAGCTTAGTGTCGCATCCTTATAACATCAAGAGAAAACAATTGGAAGCAGTCCTAAAGACCATTGATAAGGTTATACCTAATTATATGAAGGATCGAGAGGATGTTATAAACCCTCCAATCACGTTAACACCCTAATGATCTGGGAGAGAAGCTATGGCTTCAAGTTCTATTAAGCACCCTAAATGAAGGTCGGAAACTGGTAGGATGGAACGAGCAGGCTTGTGTTCACCAAAGAATTGATTATATACCTCATTGACGATTCCCCAATCGCTTATATTAGTTATATAAGCTGTTGTTTTAATCATATCTTTTCTTGTTAGCCCCTATGATGCGATTAGATCTTCAACTTTTTTGAGAACAAACATGGTTTGTGCTCTAATACCTACAGCATTCTTTTTAGTTGCGCCGTTTATAAGAGGTAGTTGACCGGAAGTGAATATTAGATTATTGGCTTTTTTATATAGGCTATAGTGGGGCTGAATCTGTGACATAAGCGTAGAATTACTATATTATGAATATTTTTAAGATGAATTACAACGAAAAGTTTTTATTTGGCAAATTAGTTTAAAGTGTCCAAAATTGTGTCATAGTAGTGTGAGCAATTGACTATTCTTCATTATGATTACTGATGTAAGTATTAACACCGACATTGGCAGTGAATCAACATTTACAAAATATAATAAGAGAGCATGGCCTTGACCCTGAAGACAAAAGACTTCTTTCTCTCATCAAGAAG
Source organism: uncultured Bacteroidota bacterium (assembly GCA_902609095.1). Lineage (GTDB taxonomy): Bacteria > Bacteroidota > Bacteroidia > Chitinophagales > Saprospiraceae > GYS-P2D. Next base: position 37,859 of record CACLQQ010000012.1, read on the forward strand.
ATAGGCAAATCAGATAAAAGTGAAGAGGCCAGCTCTCTGGATAATTATATCCTTAGTCAGGTAATAGATAGAGCGACTTGCTCAGTTGATATTATTAGACTTATCAATGAAGAAGGAGATTTTAACAATAGTGTCTTGGTATTTAGAAATGAATCTGCTAAAAAGATTCTACCTGATGATTCGAAACTTTATATCCATTTTGATGAGTTATCGGAGCTAATCCCTTCAGCTCTTACTAATAAAGACGCATGCACAAAAAGGCTCGTGTTTGACTATGAACAGATGGTCAGTATTGAGCAACAAGAAATTAAATTTGAATTAGTTGAGTTTAAACAAGGTGCGAAGTCGAAAAAATATCGTTGTTATCTGCGAATTGAAGAAATTAATAATCATAAGTACTTGGTACGCCGATTTTATGAAATATATGATTTTAACCTTTTTACACAGCTCGAAGATCATGAGCAGGATCAGCTCTCCAAAGGAATAATTGATGCCTTGCCTGGTGGAGTAACAATTATTAGTTCCAAAGGGGAGCTTCAATATGCTTCAAAACAAGTTGGAGAAATATTTAGTTGGCCTGCTGAATTTGTGGCTGTTGGGACTAGGGTATCTGATTACTTTATTGAAGAAGATCAGAAAAGACTAATTCAATATTTTACTGAGAAAGAAAATTATAGTATTGAGACTTTGAATTTGAAGGGAAAGAGATATGACGGGACCATATTCCCATGCCAAGCACAGGTTAAAAAATTCTGCGACCAAAGTACAGGTGAAGATTCGATAATATCTTTCGTAAGAGACAATTCTCAGAATCAAGAAGCACTCAACTTAGTCAATGAGAGAAAAGCGATCTATGAAGCCTTAATTAATAATTCATTTAGTGCTATTGATATCTCTGAGATTCGATTTGATGATGATAATCAAAAACTTCCTCAGGCCTATCTTCTTCTTGCCAATCAGCGGATGAAGGATATTTTTGAGATAGCAGAAGGTCCAATTAGTCAAGATGAGATGCAGGAGCAATTAGAGTTGACTTTCAATGGAACTCAAGAGAGCATTCAAGCGGGACTGAATGAAATATTTCAAAATACATTTTATATTCAAAAGGTAACTATTAAGAAGGGTGGGAAGGAGCATCTCTTCAATGCTTTGGTGAGATTGATCATAGTAGGAAAAAAAACATTTATTATCCGGATTTTTGATGATATTACAGAGGCTTCGGCAAAGCAAGATATAATCGATGGTCAAATCAGTGCTTTAAAAGCCAGGAAACAAGAGCTAGAAAAATATATTGAGTCAAATCTACAACTTGAGAAATTCGCTTATATCGCCGCCCATGATCTCAAGGCACCATTAAGTACAGTTCTTTCATTTTCTCAGTTGATCAAGAGGTCATCCTATGATAGACTTTTAGAAAGGGATCAAAATTTCTTGGATATCGTAATTCAGAGTACAAATAATATGATGCTCCTAATTGAAGATCTGCTCACTTTCTCAAGGGTGAATACTAAAAAATTTCAAATCGAGAGCATTGTAATTGAAGATTTGATTGAAACTGTGATGATAGATCTAACAACATCTATTCAGCAGAAGCAGGCTGAAATAAAGTGGGACTTAGGCATAAAGGCTATCAGAGCAGATAAGATCAAATTGCTCCAATTATTCGAAAATCTGCTCAGGAATTCTATAAAGTTCACCAAGCCAGACGATAAACCACAAATACAAGTTTCATTAGAAGATCAGCCAACTCACTATTTATTCAAACTCAGAGATAATGGTATTGGTATTTCACAAGATCATTTGAAAAAAGTGTTTGGGATTTTTGAAAAATTACATAGTAAGAATGTGTTTGAGGGTACTGGTTTAGGTTTAAGTATTTGCGCAAAAATAGTCGAACAACATCAAGGGCAGATTTGGGTTGAGTCCGAATTAGATCAAGGAAGTACTTTCTACTTTACTATCAGTAAAGAACTTTAGTGAACTTAATAGGGATATAGGAGTTACTTAATCTAAAACGACAAACTTCTGTTTCATCAACATGATTATAGGTTTTCAACCACTCTCGATAGAAGAAGAAATAAAACAAAAGAGGTCATTCGTTAACATACATGAAAAGGCTGTAGTTAATGTTATGTATACCCACAGCTGGGTTATTGAGCAAATGAGGGTATACTTTAAAAGATATGGTATAACTATAAAACAGTATAACATTCTGCGTATTCTTACAGGTGCTAACGGTCCCTTGTCTACTTCTCAGGTAAGAGAAAGAATGTTGGATAAAATGTCAGATACGACTCGTCTTGTAGACCGAATGATTAAGAAAGGGTGGGTTGAGAAAAAAGTCTCATCGAGTGACAGAAGATTAGTTGACATCATGATAACGGATCATGGATTAGATCTCTTGGATCAAGTAAATGATATTCATGATAAGTCTGCTGAGATAATGGGAAATTTGAGTGAAGAAGAGATTGAGCAACTTTCACTCTTGTTGGATAAAATTAGGAACTACAGAGTTTCGAGTTGATCACAGTACACCATATAAAGCCCATTAATCTTAGACGTATGCAATTTATATGATTTTTGCAATCCTATCTTCTGGAGTTTACCGATAACTTCTGCTTCTCTAATTGAAAAACTCAAGTGACTTTTATAATCGATTTCCTTCTGTCCATAAGCCTTGTACATTGCTTCTTTAGCGCACCATATGAAATGTAGTGCATCCATTTTATTGCACCCAACAAATACCTCTAAATCCATTGGATTGCAGAACTTATGTTCAATTTTTAGAATTAAAGGATTCGTGATCTGAATATCTAAGCCACATGGCTGATTAGACGTATATAACGCTGCGTACTCTCCACTGTGAGATATACTTAGCTCTATTTCTAAAGGAATTTGAGGCTTGCCAAATTCATCAATTATAAGATCCTTAGATGTGCATTGAGCATATTGCCTAATTAGAAATCTTCCTGCTAACCATTCTTTAATTCTATTAGGTTTCCATTTTGAAACTTCATCCCATTTAGAAGAGCTAATGGAGTTCTGTGATATGAAAAAATCTTCAGTCTCCCTGATCTGCCAAAGATGGACTTGTGATCCATTTTGTTTTTTATGATGAACTCTAAGTGGCATTACAGATTTAAGGAGGATATAATTGTTTTCTTTGTCCTAATAATAGAACTAATGATACTTACAGACGCAAAGATATTAGAGTCAATCGATTCTGGAGAGATAGTTATAGAGCCTTTTGATAGATCTTGTTTGGGCACAAATTCTTATGATGTTCATCTAAGTAAGTATTTAGCTACCTATCAAGATAGTGTATTGGACGCTAAGAAGCATAATGAGGTTGAGCATTTTGAAATTGGAGATGAAGGTTTCTTATTGCAGCCTGGCACATTATATCTGGGTGCAACTTTAGAGTATACCGAGACATATAACACCGTTCCGTTTTTAGAAGGAAAGTCGAGCATAGGAAGATTGGGAATAGATATACACGCCACAGCAGGCAAAGGTGACATTGGGTTTTGTAATACCTGGACATTAGAAATTTCCTGTGTGCATCCAGTGAGAGTTTACCACGGTATGCCTATTGGGCAGCTAATATATTTCACCACCGAAGGGGAGGTAATCAATTTTTATAATATTAAGAAAAATGCCAAGTATGTAAGCAGGTCAGTCAAACCTGTTGAATCTATGATGTGGAAAAACAAGTTTTAATCTCTTAAGGTGCTTTTACCACCAAGTTTATCGACAGACCAGCTGCGAGTTTAGAACCATCGGCAACTGGGTTTTGTCTAACTATTATTGATTTGTTTAAGTCTTCAATGCCTAAGTCATTCGCATAAGTAACTTCTCCAACACTGAATTTACTATTCTCGATTGTCCATATGGCTCTGGCGTATGTGAGTCCTTCAACATTGGGAATGACAAATGATCCACCTTCGTGACTACTTACCACAAATTTAAGTCTACTCCCTCGTTCTATTTTATAGGCTTCTAACCTGATATTTGAAGAGCTAATTTTTTCATTCCCATGCCAAACTTCAAGAATTGTCCCAGTTGTCAATGGGTCATATTTGAAATCCTTAATTTCGCTCGCAATAGCTTTTTGCTGTAACTGTTTTCTTAAGGATTCATAATCTTTGCCATACATTGGTAATATGGGCTCTTTGAGTTCAATAACATCAGGGTTATATTTAGTTGTGGTTACATAAATTTTGCGATCTTCTTTGACCTGAGATCCACCATTAGGATTTTGATTTTGAATCAGACCTCCAGGTTTTCCAACTATATGTACAGAGTCATTTACAATCATCTCAAAACTTTTCGATGTTGCATCATCTTGAGCATCAGTTATATGCTGATCTATATAGTTGGGCATGTCCAGTTTCTGACCATGATTTGTATAGATTTTTAACCACTGCAAGACGCCAAAAATCACTACCAATATAAAAAGTAGAACCCCTAATATGTTATATATGAATGTCCTATTAGTCAAAAGTTGAGATATTTGGGCGACGAAATTACTCTTCTCATACGATGAGCTCATTTAATTTGTTCACTTTGTTATTTAAAAGTAACGTCTTTCCATGGATAATAGGTATTTGATTGAGTTAGTGGATCATCAAAACGATAAATATTGAATAGAGAAATCCTAAGACTGGCCATACCTAATATTTTAAGTAATATTTCAATTCCCTTACTATCAGCTGTTGATACGGCGTTGATGGGGAATTTATCACCTTTTTATTTAGGTGCCATTGGGCTTGGTTCTATGATCTTTAATTTCATTTACTGGAATTTTGGATTTTTACGCATGGGCACCACAGGAATGGTTGCTCAAGCTTATGGAGAGGACAATGTCAACTTAATGGATAATCTTCTCGTAGCATCACTCAGATTGAGCTTCTTGCTTTCTGTGGGAATTATGCTCCTAAGTCCATGGTTGTTTGAAGTGTTCAACTCTTTGTTGTTGATCGATGACAAACATAATAGTATCGTAAGCAAGTATATTTATATTAGAATTTTAGATGCACCGGCGACTTTGGGCATATATGTGTTAATGGGTTGGTTTTTTGGGAGCCAAAATGCTTTCATTCCATTGCTTGTGACCATCATAATTAATGGTGCAAATATAGTTTTGAGTTACACATTAGTTCATTTCTATGGCTGGGATATATCAGGTGTAGCTTGGGGTACTGTTTTGTCTCAGTATTTAGGATTTTTTATGTTGTTATTAATTTATTCCACTAAGAGAGGGGGGCAATCTTTTAAGTGGCTTTTCAAAAGATCAATACCATCTGTAGATGTTTCATCATTCTTCAAGATAAATATTGATTTATTCGTTAGGACAGTAAGCTTAACACTTTCATTCTTACTGCTATACAGATGGTCGAATTTGTCAGGCCCTGTTGTGTTGGCCGCCAATGTCATCATACTGCAGATGATTAGTTGGGTGTCATTTGTAACTGATGGATTTGCTTTTGCTGCTGAGAGTATAGTCGGAAAGTATAAGGGTAGAAATAGTAATAAAAAATTACTGAAGGCGGTGACGCTCATAATGAAATGGGGTATGGTTTTAGCTTTTTGTTTCACTCTAACTTATTGGCTCTTTACTGAGAAAATTATTGATATATATACAGCGGATCAAATGGTTTTTAGCGAAGTTAAGAGTTTGAAATTCATAATTATACTAATGCCCTTGATAGGATTCTTATGTTATATATATGATGGAATATTTATAGGTCTATTGCAAACTCAAGCGATGAGGGATACGATGATCTTTTCTCTAATATTGTATATTTTGATGTTGATATATTTCGGGGATAAGGGTAATGTATATTTGTGGGTTAGTTTTTCATTGTTTCTAGGCCTTAGAGGCTTGTCTCAAACTTTATACTGGGCATTTAAAATCAAAAGAGAATTAGTTCATTGATTTTATTATACTTACGTATTTGAGTTATATTTAATATATTAGTGAGCCTAATGGATTTAGACTGTTATTGGGCGCTAAAAATCTCCCAAAAAGAGTACAGAAAAATTTAATAAAATTTAGGTGTTAAGTGATCGCTTAAACCTATATTTGTAAGTCCCGAGAGGAGTAGAGTGATAATAAGACGACCATGACCCGAATTATATGTTCGATCATTTTCCTATTTTTAGGAACTATGTATATCTGTGCACAATCGACCAGATCGATTGACGGATCGTTCAATAATATATTTAACCCTGCATGGGGTAGCACTGGGGATGTGATGCAGAGATCTACACATGTAGGATTTGCAGATTTAATTGCGGCGCCAGGTGGCTTGAATAGACCTAATCCTCGTGATATTTCAAATTCCTTATTTTCTCAAGAAGACGTTATCAGTGATGTCAAGAACCTCAGTGATTTTGTTTGGGTTTTTGGACAGTTCATAGACCATGATATCACATACGTTTTGGATGATGTGACTGAACCATTGGCTATTGCTATCCCCGATAATGATAAGATATTTGTTCCGGGTGGTCCTCCCATCTTTATGTTTCGCTCGTTAGCTAGTCAGGGAACTGGTACAAGTATTAATAATCCAAGAGCTTATTTTAATGATGTCACAGCATTCATTGATGGTAGCGTAATCTATGGTTCAGATAGGAATAGAGCATCTTGGCTAAGATCTTTTGAAGATGGCAAACTCAAGACTTCTGAGGGTAATTTATTACCGTGGAATACTATAACTGGTGAGTTTAATGATCCTATAGATAGTAATGCGCCTTATATGGATAATGCAACAGGAATCACAACCAAGTTGTATTTAGCTGGAGATGCTCGAGCAAACGAGAACCCTTTATTGATAAGTTTCCACACGATTTTCGTTAGAGAGCACAATAGACTATGTGATCAATTTAGATCCAATAATCCTGATTGGACAGATGAGGAGCTATTTCAAACTGCACGAAGATGGAATGGAGCATTCTTGCAAAAAATCACATACGACGAATGGTTAACCGCCATGGGCATTACCCTTCCTGTTTATAGAGGATATCAAACGGACGTTAATCCACAAATTATGAATGTGTTCTCAGCGGCTGCATTCAGGGTAGGGCATACTTTAATCAATAGTAATTTGTTGAGATTAGATGGAAATGGTGAGAAAATAGCGAGCGGCCATATAGGACTCAGAGATGCTTTTTTTAATCCTTCTGTAATAAATTTAGCAGGTGGTTTAGAGCCTTATCTCCGAGGTATGGCCTCTCAGGTACAGCAAAAAATGGATCCTAAAGTCATTGATGATGTGCGAAATTTCCTTTTCGGTGGACCGGAGTCTGGCGGTTTAGATTTAGCAGCAATTAATATAAACAGGGGTAGGGAAAGAGGATTACCAGACTATAATACGGTCAGATCAAATTTTGGACTGCCCAAAATTAAAACTTTCTCCGAAATAACAAAGTCTGCTGAGGTTTCTGATGAATTATATAAATTATATGTTTCAGTCGATAATATAGATCCATGGGTAGGTATGTTATCAGAAGATTATATGCCAGATGCTATTTTGGGAAGTACACTGATGCATATCATTGAACGACAGTTTAGGATTCTACGAGATGGTGATAGGTACTATTATGAAGGCGATAGATTCTTTGATGAAGAAGATATTGCTCAAATTAAGTCAACCACTATGCGAGATATCATTATGCGTAATACTGATATAAAGTTGATGCAAGCAAATGTTTTTCAAGCCATGGAGCCCGAGATGCTCAATAGAGGTCCTGAGCTTGAGCAAGTGGCGCTGAGTGCAGAGATTTTTCCGAATCCAACAGTTGGTCAGTTTGAGATTAAGCTATTTATGGATTCTGAGCAAGACGTTACAATAAGTGTATTTGATAATTTGGGTCGCCAGATATATAGCTCAGTAGAAACAGTTCAAGAAGGAAATAACTTCATTGAATGTAATATCGATGAGCAAACTGTATCTAATTTTTACAATGTATTAATCCAACAAGATCAGTTAAATTACAGAATCTTGAGAGTCTTTAAGCATTAAATTCTCCTTCTTTTTTTGCTTCACAGTATGTAGCTTTCTTTTTGTCATAACTCATTCTGAGAATGATCCATTGACTGAGTGGTATCTTTTAATATGTTATAAAACAGGTGATTACAAATATTATTTGACTATATGTATTTGTATTGGACTGATTTATAGTGTTTGGCACTCAATTTGTTCTTTAGGAGGGGTATAGAATTAGAATTATTAGTCGTTTTATATAAAACCGATTTATGACAACAGTAAAGACCTATTTAGCAGATATTCATCAACTTTTCATTGAAGGCATAGAAAGAGTGTTGGAGGAGATAGATTATCCAAAGATTGAAATTGTTGGAAGAGCTTATAATGCAGTAGACCTTCAAAAAGATTTGACGACTATGTCAATAGATCTATTATTTATGGAATTGAACTTTGCTGACGAAGATGGTTTGACAATGATAAAAACATTGAAAAAAAAATATCCCGACATGCGAATTTGTGTATTAAGTGGCTACACCGATCACAAATTTGTAAAGGAGGCCTTTCAAAACGGAGCTGATGGCTATTACAGTAAATTTAACCCTTCGTCTGAGTTGACGGCCTGTGTAAATGAAGTTATGCTTGGTAATACCTTTCTTGCATCAGGAATTCAGATTACTCCTAAGAAAAACGGTTCCAGCAACTTTACAAAAGTGAACTACTTAGAAGATAGATTCTTATTGAAAAAGAAATTAACTCGAAGAGAGCAAGAGGTTTTGGAGTTGATAACAAAGGCTATGAACAATAAAGAAATAGCAGAGAAGCTCTA
>CACLQQ010000013.1 GCA_902609095.1 uncultured Bacteroidota bacterium
ACACCACCTCGTTGTTGACTCTACTTTTTAGGCTATATATGTACAAGCCTTATCGTTTATCTATACTAAAGCGTACCTCTGATCTCTTGTTCACGTTCGATCGCTTCAAATAAGGCTTTGAAGTTACCCTTCCCAAAAGACTTGGCTCCTTTTCTTTGGATGATCTCAAAGAACATCGTTGGCCTTGGTTCAATAGGCTTAGTAAATATCTGCAATAGATATCCCTCATCATCTCGATCTACTAAGATCCCTAAATCTCAATGGAGCAATATTCCTAATCGATCTGACCAACTCGATCAGTAACTGCATCATAGTATGTGTTAGGTACACGTAGAAACTCTATTCCACGACTCTTTAGATCCTTAACAGTATTTATGATATCATCAGTTACCACTGCTACATGCTGTACGCCCTCACCTTCATAGAATTCAAGGTATTCATTTACTTGAGACTTCTTTTTGCCTTCTGCAGGTACATTAACAGGAAACTTGATACGACCATTTCCATTACTCATTACTTTACCCATCAGTGCGGTATACTTTGTTGAGATATCATTGTCATCAGAGTTCAATATGTTTACGAAGCCCATAACCTTTTCATAGAAATTCACCCAATATTCCACTCGTCCTAACTCCACGTTGCCCACCATATGGTCAACATATTTTAAACCTGTAGGTACAGGATTATAATCTGGAAGTATCCCACTTTATTGAATCCAGGTAAAAAGTGTCCTTCATAGTCTTTTCTCTCGACGAATACATGACATGAACCGTCTCTCCATAGGTATAGATTCCAGATCTTACAACCTGACCAGTTTCATCTTCTTCAACTGTTGGCTCCATATAAGATCGAGCTCCACGTGTCATAGCTTCATTGAGGGCGTAGGTAGCATCATCAACCCATAATGCGATTACCTTGAGACCATCTCCATGTTGATCTATATGACGACCGATGTCGGTGCCACTACGTAATGGAGACGTCAATATCAATCTTATCTTATCTTGTATCACCACATAACTCCCTCGGTCTCTCAGACTTGTCTCCAGTTCTGCATAGGCATAAGATTGAAAGCCAAATGCTGTTTTATAAAAATGAGCAGCTTGTTTAGAACTACATACATACAACTCTAAATAATCTGTTCCATTGATAGGCATGAAGTCCTTATTGCCTTCTACTTCTGTTTTTTGTTCTAATGTCCGCTATCATATTTCCATTAATTCGATAGGATAAAATCTATGTATACAACTTCAATTTAGTAAACCATCCTATTAATATCTACATCCATAGAATATCATTACTTATTATTCAAATAATTATATTTTATTCTATTCAGTCTTCATAACTCATTGAAGTGCAAAATAATATTCGAAGTCAATCATTGAAAAAATATTTATTAATAGCTTGGACCGCATCGATCGACAGATTCTAAATATTTTACAGTACAACGCAAAAACAACCATTAAGGAGATCGCTGAGCAATTAGAGCTATCTACAACGCCAATCTTTGAACGCATTAAACGAATGGAGGCTCAAAACATCATTACCCAGTATGTTGCCATTCTGAACACCAAAAAACTGGGTATGAAACTTCGAGCCTTCGTGAAGATATCCATTATCGATAACTCAATGCAAGCCATTGATACTTTCGTCAACGCCATCAAATACTTTCCAGAGGTCATCGAGTGTCACGATGTCACCGGTGACTCTGACTTCCTTGTCATTATCCTCACTCAGGATATAGAAACCTACAATAACTTCATCGTAAAAAAGCTCTCTGAAGCTCCTAATGTCGGTAAGGTACGCAGTTCATTTAATCTGTCTCTGAATAAGCGAACGACAGCGGTGAGAGTATGATAGTGGCAAGTAGTTAGTATATTAGTATAGAGTATTTAGAAGCGAGTATGTTATTTGTTGCCCGTTTTACTCTCTTTTTGTCATCTTGACCTTGTGGAGCGTGCCTACCGGTAACAGCAAATATTTTGACATATATATCCCATTGTTAAGCTTCCCTTTCCCCTCGGACAGGCCGACTCCAGTCTGGTCAGATTGAAAAGTAAACGAGCTCAGCCTCCATACCACCCTAGCGTGCTAATTAAATAGAGTTGCGTAGGAATCTCCATTGTCATACCAGGTGTAGGCTGGATTATCTGCACTCGATGAATTCGCCCAAGACGTGTTATCAGTCACCAATGGAATGACCGTACTATCATTGTATCTCGTAATTTTTTTAAATTCTCAGCCATCCAGGTTTGGGTGCCTATGGTCACTATACCATATCTATTGTTGTCTACGTCTTTTGCACCTTGTAAAGCCTCCAATTCAGCCTCTAATGACCCTACTGTGCTCTCTAATAGCTCAACATCCGGCTTAGTTGCTGCATCTTGTGCAGATATAGGATCTGCTACATTCTTGATAATCCCAGAGTTCACATCGATGGAGTCTGCCTTTATCTCGCCAGTTACTTATAAATCTGATACTTGACCAGACACTATAATACGCACCAATAACATCGATATGGTTATTAGTATGGTTCTCAAAATTATGTCTTTTAAAATTTAAAAATGATTCATTGTAAACTTATGAAAACTTTATATGAATTGGTCGAAGAATAACTGTTCTGGGGTGCCAAGTAACATCCTGAACCTACCTGCCGCTCTTAAGAGAGATGGTACTCTCACCATAGCATCACCTAATCCCACGTTATCATGTCCGACCATCTGATAATTCACAGTTCAGCCCTTGATTAAATCCTTAGAAAATAAAACTTGCGACACATCCTCCAGGGGAATCTTCAACTCTAAAGGAACGCTGAAATCTGATCGAGCTGGTATACGAGCTCGAAGGCTTTGAGTGATATGTGTTACTTTTTGATCATTAATGAATAGATCAATATCCATCTCGGTTATATCAGCTCCTAATTGATTAGGATTGTGACAGATCACATCAGTATTAAAAGTGACCGAATAAGGCTTCTAAATAGAAAATGAATTGAACGTCACACTCTCTAAAGATTTGAATACAAGTTTTGCAGGCTGAGTACAGCTGATAGAGAAGAATATAGATAGTGGTAGTAATAGATAGCGCATAAGTAATGATTGATTAACGGACGATAGCTAATACTGGGAGATGATCAGATAGATTGAGGTTGTCTGGTCTCTTATCATCGATATGTCTTTGCTTTATTACACTGAGATTCTTGGTCAGTATATAGTCTATACGCCTCTTGGGTTCTTCCATTATATCAAAGCTACACCATGTTCCACTTGGTCCATATGGATCCACCTTGCTGATTTCATAAGAATCATTCAACACCTCCATGAATGTATGAATAGGCATATCGTCAGGCAGACAGTTCAAGTCTCCCATCACGACTACCCTCTTATCCATCAGTTGATGCTTCGCTATGAGTGAATTAATCAGTTGCGCAGATCGTTCTCTGGCCTCAGATCCGATATGATCAAAATGCGCATTAAACACATAAAGTGTATCCTGAATACTATGATTTACCAGTACTGCAAAGGTAGTAATGCGCTCCATGGAAGCATCCCATCCAACTGAGACTCTATCAGGTGTTGATGACAGCCAATAAGTCTGCGTCTCGATTGGAGTATATCTTTGTGTATTATAGAATATGGCAGTATACTCCCCTCTCATCAGACCATCATCTCTGCCTACACCGACATAATTATAATCAGCTAATTGCGCATCCAAATAACTGACCTGATGATGTAAGCCCTCCTGTATACCAAAGATATCTGGTCGATAGTAAAGCAGCATGTCGACAATAGCTGCTTTTCGATTCGTCCATTGATTATCACCATCCTGAGGATTGTCATAGCGGATGTTATAGGTCATCACTTTACTTTGACCTAAGAGTGCATTACCGCATAGTAAAGCACCAATTATGATCAAGCATCGATACATCATATAGAAGTGATTTAAGAATACAATGATAATTTATTTGCAAGCCATTAATCCCCAATTATATCGGCTTTTTCTCATCCCATATATTCTGCTATGAAATTAAAAAAGGCTTCATCTTGAAAACCAAGCACATATAACTAACTATAACCTGTATTCTTAAATCACTTCATGATAGATCGTAGAGTCTCAATTAATATCTCATTACTTTCTCTATTGCCAACTGTGATCCTTAGACAGCCCGGAGTTTTAAATTTGTCCAATGGCCGTACAAAATTTCCTCGGTCTGCAAGATCACTAGCTAATTGTGTTTGACTATACCGAGGTTTGATGCAGAAGAAGTTAGCATCAGAAGGAAACGTTTTAAAATCAAATTCTGACATAGCATCCCATAAAAACGCTCTTTCCACATGATTCTTTTCTATACAGTTTCCTACCTACTCCTGATCCTTGAGTGCTGCTATAGCAGCAACTATATTGATGTGAGGAATCGTGAAAGGTCTGACTATTTGCCTTAGATAATTACAGACCAGCTCAGATCCATACCCATAATCCACTCTTAATACTGCCAATCCATAAGCTTTAGAAAAACTATTGATCGCAAATAAGTTAGGGTATCTATCCACGTACTCCTATTCCAATGAATAATCATCTCGATTGATATAGTGACAATATACCTCATCATAGAATACGATTACATCGTCAGGCAATGCTTCTTATTTGATAAATGGCCTATACGCCACATTGAATCATATTATAATTTAAGTCATCTCTGAGTAGCTCTATTATGTAAGCCGCGCCTTTGTGCCCTAATGACGCTAATCCACAAAAAAAGCTCTAACTAATAAAATAAAGCCTACCTCGAATCTCAGCACCTTTATTAAATTCAAGCCTGATCTTATGCCCCCATCATAGATTATTGGAATATGACCATTTAATATTTTATGAATCTGATGTAAAACCTCTATTGATGTGGGGACGCCATCAAACTGCCTTGTAACATGATTAGAGACTCCGATACCATCAATAATAATCATAATAGCTCGATAAGCATCCTTAGAATTCAACAGGCCTTTAACTAAAATCGGTCCATCCCACTCTTCTCTTAGTTCTGAACAATAATCCCATGATAGATTACCCCCTAAGTTATTACCTGCAAATGCTGCGACCGAAATCATATCATTAAACTCCGCATAATCTTAAATTGTCCTAAGATGAGAAAGCCAGCGCTTTAGTGTAGTCATACTCCAAGCCGAATTCTTGATACCTTGCCAAATCAATTGTGACACAATTTTAGAAGGCATCAACAGTCATGCTCGCTTAGTCTGCTCTCGGTGGCCAGAAGCAGGGACATCGGCGGTAACTAACAAAGTAGAAAAACCCACACTCTTAGCTTGATCTAAGATCTTTTGACGTAATTGTCTGTCCTTCGGAGGATATAACTGGAACCATCAATTATAATCATTAATATTAGGAGTGATGGTTTGGGGTGTTTCCGTAGCTACGGTACTTAAGCTAAAAGGAATTCGGTAGTAAGATGCGACTTCAGCCAAGATACACTCAGCTTTAGGCCACATTAACCCTGTCAAGCCAATAGGAGCGATCCCAAATGGAGCACTGTAGCTCTGATCAAAAATAGACGTTTCGATCTTGGGTTGTAGTGCACCATTACAAAACTGTGGTAGTAAACATATCTCATCTAAGGCACGACGATTTCTATCGATGAGTAACTCTACCCCAGTACCTGTTTGAAGATATTGCCAAGCCACATCAAGGATCCTCGACTAAGCCTTAACTGCTGAGTATGATATGACTGGATACTGATTAAACAGCCCTATTTTATGTTTCTGATAAGACTTCAAATGGTAATCGTTTTAAATGGAGTCAACTCCGAAATCATGGAAGGCTCATCTCTCTCTGAGAGATACTTATACATGCGTACCTGAATATTATCTTCCGTAATATCTAATATAGAAAAGCCAGTTTTTTCCACATTTTCAAAGTATTCATCCATGCCTCTATCCGTTGGCACTGCAACCTTAACACCTCTAATTCCTAATGGGAAGGCAGTAGATCCCAAAGGCCCCACAATGAATGCCTCAATTGGATTCTTCTCTAAATATATATTACCACTTCTATACAACTTGCCTCCAGCAAAAGTGTACAGATCACCTTGCATGAAGACTCCCTTCTTATCCCGAGAACGACTAACTGCATGCACAACTCTATCGTGCTGTTGTTGCGATCCACTTTGCCAAAAATATTTATCATTCTGTTTAGTAAGGACACCATCCTCATTTCTGACATCAAGATACCACTCCATCCACTTAACTGTACTCCGGCCTATAGGCAGAGATGGTATATGCACAATATGCTTAACTGATGTATCAGCCGAAAGATTGATAATTCAGTTCTCTGCGTCAGGTGCAATAAAAACAGCCGAAGGTCCATGCAGCGTTGTAAACCTCCTACAATCGTACACTAAGGCCTTTACTAACTTACCATACCTGAAGGTCCCATAGGTTTCTGAAAATCCAAATCTTCGATCTGTAGCATTAGATCCAGAGAATCCAATAAGACAGTTAAGATCAGGGAGTAACTCTGGCCAATAAATGTTCTGGATTATTCGAGCCAGTTTTAGGTTAAAATGATCTGGCTGAAAGATCACCTTGGACGGCATCACATTATCATTATCATAATAATCATGATCATCTGACAACATGAATACTGGCGTAGATCGACAGAGTGTACCATACAAATCTGCAACCTGAGGATTAATGGCCTTTTTAAGAACCGATTTATTAGAAGAGTTTAGTATACCTGTAGATTCATTGAATCGCCCTACTTCCCGATGTGCCAAGGGATTGTTGCCTTCTCCGGGGATGACTGGTAATATCTCATCAAGATCCCAATACAACTGATCTCCAATTTCTATAATGGCATCTGGCTTATATGAGAGCGCTTGCTCTAATAGCGCACGACGTCTGACGACGTATTGTTCTCTACTTTCTTTATATGCCTCTCGAAACAGATCTCGACCTAATGGATGACCACCTGCACAGGTGTATAATAATACCCTGACTTGTTCTGTGGATTCTTTACGATGTGAAAAAGTCTTCAGTAGACTTGGATCACAAAGCAATCCTTTGTTTTAATATAGCCTCAACTCATATACCGTATGAGACTCAAGACCAGCAATGTCGAATGACCAAAACTCTCCAAAACCATCGTATTGCCAATCACCAATACGAACACTTGGGATCTGAACTACTCTGCTAAATGATACCTTTATCAGAAATCGATTGTGGCTGACACCTGGAAGGATATGACGTACGACACCACTTATTCCAAGTTTCATCGGTAGACTCAAACAAATAGTGCTGATATGCAGAACATCTGAACATGGATGTAACTGCCGCAGTAAGAATAGATGTTTTTATGAATTCACTTCGATTCAACAGGTACTCCTTAACCTTTTACCCTAAAGCTCATCTCTTCATCCATATTGTAATACATGAAGGATAGCAAGTCGGCATACTCATCTAAAATTTTACTGGTTGGTTTACCTGCTCCATGTCCAGCACTTGTTTCTACTCTTATAAGCATTGGATTATCGCCTGTATGCATGTGTTGGAGTTCAGAAGCAAACTTGAACGAATGAGCCGGTACTACCCTATCATCATGATCTGCTGTAGTGACCATAGTGGCTGGATAGGCAACGTTTTTCACATTGTGTAATGGAGAGTACTTAATCAGGTATTCGAAGTCCTCAGGATTATCGCTGCGGCCATAGTCGTCTGCCCAAGCCCAACCAATAGTAAACTGATGATATCGCAACATATCTAATACCCCTACGGCTGGAAATGCAACCGCAAATAAGTCAGGTCGTTGCGTCATACAGGCCCCTACTAAGAGTCCTCCATTACTTCCTCCTCTTATGGCCAGTTTCTCAGAACTCGTATACCCTTGATCAATCAAATACTCGGCGGCAGACTGAAAGTCATCAAAGACATTTTGCTTACGCTCTTTAGTTCCTGCTTTATGCCACTCCTTACCGAACTCACCACCTCCTCTAAGATTAACCACCGCATAGATTCCCCCATTTTCAAGGATGGGTAACATCATCACACTAAACCCTGGTAATAAGGAGATATCAAATCCTCCATAACCATATAGCATCGTCGGATTGGAACCATCTTTCTTAAGCCCTTTTTTGTGAGTAACAAACATTGGCACTCGAGCGCCGTCATAGCTCTCGAACCAAAGCTGCTCAGTAGCATAATCATCAAAATCGAACTCAAGTGCGGGAGCCTTGAATAATTCATAAGATAACGCCTCGGTATTCAGACTGTAAATACTGGTTGGAATAGTGTAGGAAGAAAATGAGAAAAATGCTTCTGTATCACTCTTCTTACCGGTGATTCCTCCAATATTACCTATGCCTGGCAACTCAAGATCGCTGATATATTGGCCGCTTAAATCAAACACTTTAACTTGGCTCGAGGCATTATGGATATACTCTGTGAATATTCTATTTCCAACAATTGACAGCGTCTGTAAGACATCCTCTGATTCTGGAATTATCTCTTTTATATCACTTTTCACAGATACATTGATAGCGATAAGTTTTTTCTTTGGGGCATCGGCATTAGTTAAGAAATATAACTCACTTACGTTATTGTCGACCATATTGTAATCAGCATCAAAACCATCAAAAATTGATACAATTGGACCATTACTTCTTAGATCTTTAACCTTTACAGAGTTACCGCTGGTGGATTCGCTTTCTGATATAACTAAAAATGATTCATCTTCAGTAGTACCACCATATACATTTCGATTGGGATGATCATCATTCTTGTAGATCAGTTCATCTAAATCTTGAGATGTGCCAATTTCATGATAATACAGAGAGTGATACTCATTTAATCCAGAGAGCTCATCTCCTTCATTAGATACTGGATATCGACTGTAATAGAAGCCATTTCCTGCCCATGAAATACCAGAGAACTTAATCCAGCGCAATTCATCATCTAATAATTCCATGGTTGATAGATCCAAAACTTTAGCTGTTCTCCAATCGGAACCTCCCTCAGATATAAAATAAGCCAAGTATTTACCATCCTTGCTAAATTCTAAGCCAGCTAAAGAAGAGGTGCCATCATCAGAAAACTGATTCGGATCAATGATTAATTCATCTTCTGTGCCTTCTACTAATTTATACAAGACACTCTGGTTTTGTAAACCATCATTTTTAAAGTAATAATATTCTCCAGCCTCCTTAAATGGGCTGCTACACTTTTCATAATTCCATAATTGCTCTAATCTATCCCTTACCTTATCCCTGAATGGAATCTCACTCAAGAATTCATGAGTAACTTCATTCTGAGCAGTTACCCAAGCTTTAGTCTCATCACTGTTATCGTCCTCTAACCATCTGTAGGGGTCAGTAATGGCTGTGCCATGATAATCATCAATTACTGCAGTATCACGATAAACCTCGGGGTATTCTATTTCCACCTTACTCGTCTTCATATCAACAGAATTACAACTTAGCATCACAATTACTGTAACAAATAAACTCAGCTTAGTAAAATACATATATATAAATTTATAATACTTGTATATTTAAGTTCTGACGTAATTTACGAACTCCATGCTAATTCATATGGTACTTTCCCTTCTATTCTCCCATTTTAGCACTGAGCCAATGGCAAGTGAGTGTCAGGTCTTATTTGATGGTATAGACATTAAGTCTAAGCTATATAGGAAAGAGATTGCACCATCATACTTCTTCTCGTATACCCCTGCAGAACTCAAGAATGAACTGAAGACGCAAAACTTATTATGGGTACAAGCGCAAGTATCAAGGTTGGAAACCTATGACTACCTCAATCTAAACATACATGTCTACAGTGCCAAAGCAACGGATAGTTATGGTAGTATTGAACCACAATCTAAGTTGATTATTAAAACCATTCATGGCAAATCTGTTGAGCTACAGAGTCGATCTAAGAGTAATCCCGTATCAGCAGATGATCAAACCAGCTACATATATCCAGTGAGTTATGAACTGGACAAATCCAAGATAAAGAGGCTTCTATCAGAAGAAATAGACCTAGTCGGTATACAATGGTCTTCTGGATATGAACAGTACACTGTTTATGAGGTTGACTTCTTGATGAATCAATTGAGATGTCTGAATCAGTAAAATCTAAGACTACCTTAGGTCTGGAACTACCAACTGACCCTCGATGGGTTAATATGACTGAAAAGTCATTAGAAGAGATTCTAACGGATCATGCCTACTGCGAACAAAAAGCTACAACAACTTGCATCAGTTTAGTACAGATGTATCCTGAGCTCGATATGCTCATAGATGAGATCATGCCTGTAGTAACGGAGGAATGGGGCCACTTTAGACTTGTCATTTCCGAACTGCGCAAGAGAAATTTAACATTGGGTCGTCAGAGAAAAGATCTTTACGTCAATGAGCTACTAAAGTTTCAAAAGAAAGGAGGAAGTCATAAAGATAGACTTCTAGAAAGACTGCTTACATGTGCCGTTATAGAGGCACGTAGTTGTGAGAGGTTTCGACTTTTATCGATAAACTTAGCAGATACTGAGCTCAGACAGTTCTATCACGGATTTATGGTATCTGAAGCTGGGCACTATAAGATGTTCCTCAAACTGGCTAAACACTACTGTGGTACTGACAAAGCTCTAAAGCGCTGGGCAGAATATTTAGAGTTCGAAGCACAGCTAATGAAATCAATGTCACCAGATGGAACAAGGATTCATTAAAAAAAGGATTGTGCGAATGCATAACCTCTTGATATATATTGTAAGTTAATTTAGCTTATCGTGTCGTAACTCTCCTAAGAACGCCGCTCTCATCAACAACTAACTCTGCATCCGTCCACCCTCTATTACGAGCTTTGATCTGCGCCTTTTTAGCTTCTTCTATTGACTGGAATCCACCAACCACAAAAATGGTCCAGTCCCCTTTGGTCCATTGTTCTAATCGTCCAACATCTTTAATAGCCTCTACATTGAATTGTAATGGATCGTTATATGCGCCCAGTTTCACTTTATAATGGCTTTCAGCTGCATAATGATCTCTGAAAGCATTAGGGTTGTAACTGTTGGTTGTTGAGGACGCATTAAGTAGTTCGAAATTAGATACACTTAATACATCTGCTGTGATAAAAGCGTCATTAAAGCCAGCACTCTTTACACTTGGCAAGAGGCTCTCCGCTTCAGATCTTGAATTATAATAACCCAATCTGATTTTTACTGCGCTTGATTTGAAAAATCTATATAGGTTGCCATATCCCGCTAAATTAGAGTAGTTAGATATTGCTCCTTCTGATTGAGCGAGAGACGCTAACTGAATGAAATATACTTCTCTGCTATCATCTTCTTCAGATGTAATAATACCCGTCAGCGTTGCACCTGACAAATCAAACAAAGCTTCCTCGTACATAATAGTCTCAGAACTACTCACAGCTACGACCGAAGGTTCTACTAAATCCGTTGATAATCCAACAGCTTCCTCAATTTTAGGTTTATTTCGCTCTACCAACTCTTGTAAGTTAACTGCCGGTGGCACTTCCATAGCCAACAATTGCTCTTTCTGGGTCATTGGATATGCTACATAGATATCGTCCTTACCACGTCCACCTAATCTATTAGAGCTCACATAATAAGCTCCCGTACTTTGATCTTTAGTTAAGTAATAATCATCTGACGGAGAGTTGATACCCTTACCCATATTTTCTGCAGGTATCCATCCGTCATCAACAACTGAAGAGGAGAATACATCATAACCACCTAAACCTTGCTTATAATCTGAAGAGAAGTACAGCTGCTCTCCATCAAAATATGGAGTGATTTCATTACCTGGGGAATTAATTGCTGGACCAAGGTTTTCAGGAGAAGACCATCTACCATCTCGTAAATAACTAACATAAATATCAAATCCACCCTGTCCGCCAGGTCGGTTAGATGAAAAGTATAAAGCACTTCCACTAAATCCTAATGAAGGGAATGCATAACTATACTCGACTTCATTATATGGAAATGGCTTAGCAGCTCCAAAATCTCCAGTAGGATCAGTAAAAGCAAAGTAGATGCTCATATCTGATTCATCTGAGAATACATAATTCGATGATTTGGTGAAGTTGTTCCGTGTAAAGGCAACCATTCTTCCATCACGAGAATAACTCAATGGACCTAGATTGAACAACTCCTTGTGATCAGGACGGAGAAAGCTCACACTACTATCGGCCATTAGTTCCTTAGGAGCAATGTATAGCTGATTTCCTTTTCGAGTAATATAACTTTCATTCTTCTTATCATTATCTCTCTTGAGATCCTCTCTAAATGAAGCGAATACGATTTGGTCATTGAAAAAGGTTGCTCCTATGTCAGATTCAGTAGAGTTTCCTGTGTAGGCAATGACATCATATTTTTCTGCTGCTTGGAGTAACTCCTTTGCATATTCGTTGCTGGTGATCCAATAGTCTGCTTGATCAGAATTCACCTCAGTATACATAGCATACCAAGATGACGCTTGACCATATAGTCCTACTTTCTTAAGAGTGTGCGCATAATTCAACTGATACTCAGCATTCAAATCATCTGATAACTCAAATGCCTTTTCATATGCTTTAAGAGCATCCAAAGGATTATTAGTCATTCTATAAGCCTCAGCAAGCTGTGCAAAAGCATATGCATTTTCTGGCTCCATCGAAACAATGGACATATAATTTTTAATCGCAAGGTCAAAAGCCTTTAATGAAAGAAGTTTATCAGCTTTTTTAATGCTTTTTTGTGCCGTCCCTAAAGAAGCGAAGCAAACCATGAAAGCGAGTAAAACAGATCGAATCAACATATTCGAGAATTTATATTATTTACGTATTCATCTATGCCCACAACATAGAGCCCTGGACCATCCGCAAATATATTAAATATATTCAGAATATGTAATCTTATGGCTATCTGATATATTAATCCGATGCACGATCAAAATATCCCATGGCACCAATGATAATGATACCTGCGATCATAGCACCTACAACCATAGCTGTCTTAGGATCATTATATAAGGAATAATTGGATGGTAAGAGATTCAATTCACTCACAATCTTAAAGGTCTCAAGCTCAGGTAACACAGTAGAATTAATCGTGACTAAGGTATCATTGACCCTATCATACGCCGTATCAATCAATTTCCAAGGCCAGAGTTTATTGAGCGATCCGAGTAATACACCAATCAATAAAGCCATAGTAGATTGCTCATAATTCTTGAACATATAAGACAGGAGTCTCGCAAAGGAAAACAGTCCTACCAAAACGCCCGCTATCATCGCTCCAATCATCAATAACTCTCCAGAACCAAAATCAAACTTGAACACACTCTTCAGAGCTCCCATAACAGTATGATATAAGCCAAACAAGAGCAAAATAAAACTACCAGAGACACCTGGAAGCATCAATGCACTTACCACAATCGAACCTACGAAAAAAATATAAATCAAATTCTCCGATCCCTCTGCTGGAGATATGGTAGTAATAAAATAAGAAATTATTGCCCCGATTAATCCAAGGATGACATGCTTGAAGTTCCAACTCACATCTCGACCCAGCAAGAAAGCAGATGCGAGAACTAAACCAAAGAAGAATCCCCAAAGGATTTCTTTCTCAGTTTCTAAAAAGTGAGTAATAACTAAGACCCCAAAAACAATACCTACTGCCATGCCTGAAAGCAAGGTGGTTAAGAACTGACCGTTGATCGCTTTCCAAAAAGCACCAAAATCTGAAAACAACAGTTTCAAATTAGTTGGAGTGATAGACTTAATAGTTTCAATAAGTTCCTGATAGATTCCTGTGATGAACGCAATAGTTCCTCCAGACACTCCAGGTATTGCCTCAGCAACTCCCATACAGGCCCCTTTAATGATTAATGCGATTGTATTTCTCAATTGTATTAGGTTTAGTTATTTCTTAAAAGATGAGTTTCCTTTTGTATCTTGTTGTCTTCAACAATTATGGCTTGGACAATCGAACCCAACTCAGGTGTCGACCTTCATTTTCCCAAGCTGTATACCATATAGATCCTAATGCAGTGATAGATTTACGCATCTGCGTTTCAACCATATCTTCCATTTTGTCCTGATAGACCTTAGCGTAAGGGTCACATTGTAACCTCATGACTGAAGCACCTCGTTTATCATAGCAGTACTGCTGATCTTCAGGCCATGATTGGGTAAGTTCTTTTTCTATAGATAATCTCTTATCTACCAACTCATGCGTATCTAAGACGACATCCCAAACATAATCGCCTATGTCCTCTATGTACCGAGCCTTATCTACGAATAGGTCGTACTCCTGAAATGCAAACGACTCAGGAATCCTGGATTCCCAAAATTCATGAATTCCATTCTGCCCGGTTAGTTGACCATCATAGTTCTCTGTGGTATGCAAAGACACATGAGCATCTGATATATAATGTCCAATCTCCGAACTATACTTGAGGATGGCCTCGACATTCTGATCAGCAAAAGCTTGTTCTAATCGATAGTAACAATATGTGAGATGATAAGGCGATATGCCATGTTCAGATAATTTATCGATAATAGAAACCTCCATTACTTTACGGGACTCATTCTCAACATCAGACTTCAATTTTCCATCAGACAAAATCTCAGTCCATTGATCCTGATAGTTCACATAAATGGCATTCTCGAGAAAGCTTGTGATAGAGTCGAAGTATTCTATCTCTACTGTTCTTAGACCTCTAATGTCATCTACGATGATTTCAGCTTGTTCAAAAATAATTTCTGAGATTGAGCGACCCTTGAGTAATTCATATTGTTCCCAATAATCTAAATCGATGTAGTGTCTGGCTTCTTCAGCATTGACAGCGTATCTTCTCCTATCTGGATCAATCGAATGATACTCTATGTACTCTATGTGAGTCTTATAAAATCCATAGAACTCTAAAGGCAAAGTATAAACTGCGGTGCGATTGATCAATCTATGTCCGAAAAATCCCCAATATTCCGATGATCTAAAAGAGAATAAACTAAAAACGACTAAGAACCCGACTACAAGAAAAGATCTACGCATATTTCTTTTTCCTATACCAGTTCCAAAGAATGGTTGACAGCCAACTCAAAAGAATAGGAAGTCCTATCATAAAGAAATAATAGTAGTACTTACGATCATCAAATGCCTTGCGATCTATAATCCTAGCAGAATTCAGACTTTTAGTATTTCCTAAATATTGATCCCCATGTAACAACAGCTCCAAAGATTCTGCTATCCATAAGAGATTACCGCGGTATAGTTTGCGCTCCCAAGAATTATACCCTACCGGAAATAACGATCCATCAGTTGATAACTTCGGTAATACGATCTGTAGATCTCCAACTACGATCTGCTTGGCTCGATCTACTCCATCTATAAATTCAGCATTAGTTGAACTGAGGAACTCCGCATCACTTGTAGATAGTCGATTATTGAAATAAGATTCTTGAGGACCCTCTACCATAATGGCAATATCACGCTCTGGCCCACTGAACGAAGCAACATCTGGCTCGATCCTCAACATATCAAAAGTCAAAATACGCAAATCCTGAGTGTACTTACTCCGTACAGAACTCGTCAATAATGGGACCGATCTTAATCCAGGTTTAGCCTCTAAAGGAGATACTGATGTTGCAAAGAAGCTTATTACTTCCGCCTGACTCATCGGATGTACTGAATTATTAGGAAAGAGTACTGGATGATGAGGATAGTCAATGAATATGGTTTTGGACTGTCCTCCCTCAATTCCTACAACCTGTGGAATCTGACTACATCTCAAATCCTGTAAGAGATATGGCTCGGTCTTAGAGCCATACTTGAACAATTGGTCTTCTATAACTAATTGTCTTGGAGAGGCTGGATACTGACCATACTCTCCAATCGAATCAATAGAAATGTCATACTTATCAATAAACCAAATTACAGGGATGGATCTCATTAATGCTTGATCAGCTACTAATTGGATAGTGCGATCTATTTCAAACTTATGGTTAGAGACCATCAATCCTTGCAGGGTATCTATATTGATCATCACAACATTAGGATCCATTGGAATAAAAAAGTAGTTCCCCAGTTTGCCATTAGCATTATTCAAACCTGCCGCAATCAGCTTTTTGGAATCGCCCATGACACCCACTAATCCATTACTATTAATCTTGAGGTCTCGGATGGTTTTATTTAACTTTTGTTCTAAGCCAATTTCAGATTGAGAGATAGCATCTTGCTCCGATTGACCAGGTTTTTTATCACCTAATAGATCGATGAATATGGTCCGCTGTCTATCACTAACTGACAGGTAAGGATATAAGAAACTTTGATTTAGTTCATCTTTAGTGGAGACTTTACGCGAAATGGGATAAACTCCATATGATCTTAAGTAACGCTGTAAATCTTGTCTCTCCTGTGCACTCCCTTCGCTCGGATCGATATACGTCAATCTAATTGAGCTACTTTGGCTTCTTAAGTTCCTTAGTAATTGATCTATAAAGCTCCTATACTTTTTGAATTGAATAGGGATATCTCCATCTAAGAATACAGTAATCTCTATGGGGTCTTTCAAATCACTAATGAGCTCTTTGGATTGTTCACTTAGTGAGTACTTTTTATCTGATGTCAAATCAAACCTGATATCGAGCCTATGAATTATGAGGTTCAGAATCAGTAATCCTATAATTAAAACACCAATCTTTAATACCCTACTCATATGGACTTGAGTTTATGAGTTAATAAAGCATAGGTGCCTAATATGAATAATAGACAGATTGACCCCAGATAAACAATTGTAGATAATGGTAAGACACCTTTACTTAGATCATCTGACCTACCCGCAAAACCAAGAGACCGAATAAGGTATCCCGTTGAATCATCTAATGAAAACAACTCTGCGGCGTACTCAAAGCCGTAATAAAACAAGAAGCCAATAACAATGGCGACGATAACAGAAGTAGCCAACTCCTCAGAGACTACAGATGCAAACAAAGAGAACGAGATGTAACAAGCACCCAGCAAAAACAAGCCAATGAACGACCCTAAAAGCGCTTGATAATCTAACGGGACATTAGGGCTCACGTCGTTCAGTACTGTAATCATTGGTATAGCCAAAACCAAGAGCACCATGCAAAATATCACTGCCGCCAAAAACTTGGCAAGGGTAATATGGAACATTGACGTTGGAAGAGATTGCAGGGTCTCTATGGTATCATGCTTAAACTCCTGGCTAAATAAACCTACACTAAGCAAAGGAAGAATAAATAACAAAAGAAACGAGGCCATCTCAAAGAATAGGTCTGGGTCAGCATATCCATAATCCCAAAAGTTACTACCGGGCAATACCCATAAAAAGAGACCTGATATTAAGAAAAATGCCGATATGGCGATTACTCCTACCCATGAAGAAAGCAAGGTGTTAAGCTCCTTGTATATTAATGCTATTCTCATGAACTATGGAATAAGTCTGTCAGATTCTGTTCCTTGAGTCGTAACTCAAGAATATAATTGCCTGTAGCTGCAAGTTGCTGAAAAACCACTTGTCTTGAATCCATTCCTTCAACAGATCTAATCTCATACTCATTTTTTGACAACTCCTTAATGTCTGCGATACTCGGTTCATCTTTCAAGAATTTTATATCTAAACTCTTAGCTGTAGTCATAAAGAAGGAGATGGTAGATAGATCCTGATCTACCAATCTATTATCTGAGGAAATCACTCCATCAGATATGAATAAGACACGATCACATAATGCCTCAATCTCTTGCATCAAGTGACTGGACAATATAATTATCCGACCATGGCTCATACTCCTCAATAGCTGTCTGTACTGCAATATCTGCTTAGGGTCTAATCCATTTATAGGTTCATCCAGAATTAATATTTCAGGATCATTTAATAAAGCAGATGCCAGCCCAACCCTTTGTTTGTATCCCTTAGAAAGCTGATATATCTTCAAATGTGACTTGTCGGATATTCCAACTTGATTAATGACTTCCTCTATTTTTATCTTAGGATTATTAATACTGTAATGCAATGCTATATAACTCAGATATTCCTTGACATACATCTGCGGATACAAAGGATTACGCTCAGACAAGAACCCTACCTTCTTTTTAAACTCTTGCAGGTTCTCAATCTCAACGTCCTGATATATAATTGAACCTGAATAGTCTTGTGTGATACCACTTAAGATTTTGAGCATAGTGGTTTTACCAACCCCATTCTCTCCAAGTAATCCTACTATATCACCTGTATTCAATCGTACATTGATGCCGCCAAGTACGTTATAGCCATCGAATGACTTTTGTATATCTACAAGCTGTAGCATTAGTATTGATTATTCATGAGCTCTAATAGGCTGTAACGAGTGATATGCACTCAATAATATATGCCAAGATAATCATATATATAAATTTGATATATAAGAAACCAAATCTTCTAATTGCCACGCTTCATCAACTTGATAAGGGCCAATACTCCTGCGTCTTAACTTGCTGAGATATACCCCATTATTGAGTAATCTACCCATATCATAGGCAAGTGATCTTATGTAAGTACCTTTAGAACAGGCAACTTCAAACGAAACTTCAGGAAGCTCAATTTCTCCTAATTCAAATGAATGAATATGGATAGACCGAGGTTCAACATTAGTTTTTTTTCCTTTCCGAGCTAACTTATAAAGAGGCACTCCATTTTTTTTAATGGAACTATACATAGGTGGCAACTGTTCTATAGTTCCTGTAAGTTGCTCAGCCGCTGATAATAACTGGGCTCTACTATATTGTTGTTGAGGATAGTACACATCCATAGGTAACTCAGCATCATAACTGGGAGTAGTTCCCCATATCCTCATCTTACCAGAATAGGATTTATCATGAATCATTAAAGATTCAATCTTCTTAGTATACTTAGAAAAGCATAATAATAGTAATCCAGAAGCTAATGGGTCTAGTGTCCCTGCATGTCCGATTTTATATTTTTTCTGACCTAACTTATGACGTATAGCATATCTCAACTTATTAACTACATCAAATGAAGTCCACTGAAGAGGCTTATCGATTAAGAACATACCCCCCTCTTTCAAGTCAAAAATATCAAAATAAGAACCAGAGGGAAAAACTCTATCCATATAAATGAAATAAAATAGTGAGGCATCCTACCAAGGCACAGTAGTACGAAAAGTGTTTAAGCTTACTATTTTTGACTAAGGCAACCATC
Source organism: uncultured Bacteroidota bacterium (assembly GCA_902609095.1). GTDB lineage: Bacteria > Bacteroidota > Bacteroidia > Chitinophagales > Saprospiraceae > GYS-P2D. The sequence goes on from CACLQQ010000013.1 coordinate 19,223, forward strand.
CATTTGCAGGCCCACACTCCGACAATAAATGAAGAAATAAGCGCTGTAGCAATCGGCCTTATATTGGACGAGGACACTACTAAATCGCCACCAGCCAAGTCAAGAACGATCTTTCCAAAAATAACCGGTAGTACCATTAAGAATGAAAACTTGGCAGCAGACTCTCTATTGATTCCATTATATAGCGCTGTCGCTATTGTCATACCACTTCTTGATACCCCTGGAAGTATTGCTATGGCTTGACTAACGCCGATAATTAAAGAATCGATCCATGTCAACTCTTTTTTTGATTGGCTAACATTAGGCCCAGGGCTGAAAAACAATATTATAGCTGTGACAATCAAGAATATGCCAACCCAAAGAATGGAACCAGAAAAAAGTGATTCAATATATTCTTCAAATGCCAAACCTATAATTAAAGCTGGCATCATAGAGATGATAATCTTTAGAATGAAAGCATTGGAGCCACCCATAGATGTAAACGAAATTCCTTGCAGCAATTCTAAAATATCCTTTCTAAATACATATAGTATGCTAAGTGCGGTTCCTAAATGGACAAGCACCACCATAGTTAAATCTGAATCAAGAGATTGAGACCCCATTAATTCATTAACTATCTCTATATGGCCACTGCTACTAACCGGTAAGAATTCAGTTAAGCCTTGGACAATTCCTAAAATTAGGGATTTAAGAATATCAATATTCACTGAATACCTCTATCTAAATATGGCGTAGACCTCCACAACTAACCCCGAAAGAACCAGTAATGGTGCTAATGTAATACGACGATGGCTGTAGATTAATCCTTCGTCCCAAACATCTGGGTTCGGCATACTACCACCTATCATTAGTAACATTCCTAGTGTGATGAGGGCTAAACCAATGAAGATAAACTTGAAGTTTTCTCTTCCAAAAATCATCTCTTTTTTAGAAACTGCTCCTGATTTAGCTTTTGACGTCGTAGGAGTAATTTTTTTCTTTTTAGTAGTGACTATCTTTTTCTTGGTCTTAGCCATGAATGCCTTTTTTCTCAATTATTCTTCAAATATAACTTTACTATCATATATGTACTAAAAGTATAAATAACGATAGCTACAATTACTATAGTTAAAAGTGATAAAGCAATTGGGATAGTATTAATATATTGGAATATTTCTCTGAACTCTGTGAGAGATAAAATGGTCAATCCAATCAAAACCACAGCTATGAAACTGCTGAGAACAGCATCTTTTAATGCCATTACGGTGAATGGCTTTATGATGTGTCCTTCAAACGCACCTGACAGCTTCATCAGCTTGATCATCGATTGTTTATCCTTTAGCAGGATATGGATAAACTGATAATTAATAAAACTGACTAACGCCAGCAGGATCATCACTAACCATAACAGCATCGATCTAAATGATCCAATTTGATCAATAAAAGACCTATTGGAGCTTATATCAGCTATGATATCTGTTATTAATGGATTGGACCCAATAATCCGATCTAACTCGTTCAGATCATGCCTATTAGAAATAGAGAGGATCGCAATCGGCCGAAATGGATTCTCCTGGACAATCGTTTCTCGAACTTCATCTGTAGTCTGATAAATATCTAATGCATCAGCGGGAGATATATAGTTTATCTGATTCTCCCCTATATTGAGTGATGAAATCAGTAAGTCCTGAATAGTTTGAAAACCTCCTTCATCTAACTCTGATGTAAACTCAATGATGAACGTTTGCCCACCAGACAGACCACGTGAGATATCCTGAGCACCATAAAGCAACAAAACGAAGAATCCCAAAATATAGAGCAATATCGAAAAGCTAAAAACTATGAAGGGCGACCTTCCTCTATGCATAACAGAATTATACTCAAATATACATATTATAAAAGTGACAATATATCCACTATTACCTTCATCTGATTACAGACCAAAATGATATAACAGTATTTTTTTAGCTTTTAGGAATGTTATTATTTTACGGTTAAATCAACAACTAAAGCTTTTATGTGAGGTCGTCAATTTTATGCTTTATTTTACTAATGATCACACTGGGACTTTCTGGACAACTCCATTTTGGTGCAGGTATCGATACTAACTCTTCGGCTTTCGGATTATCTGGAAAAGGTCATATTGAAATCACCGATTATAGGGGAGGACAAATAGGTTTTAATTGGTATCTAAATGATTCTAATCCAAGCAGACTGGACATCGATGCAACATATCTGTTAACCACAGCGGGAGATAGTGACGAAATCACTCTCAAAGGTTTGGGATATTTTAATTACTGGTCTTCGGGAGTTCAAAGTATCAGCAGCGAACTTGGAATCAATATTGACGCTAATATTACATTCCCTATCGAAGATAAATTGTTCTATGTTAAGCCTAAGTTTTCCATCATCAACGTTGGAGACTTTTTCATAGGTGCAGGTATGTACTGATACTGACAATACTATCGTAAAAAGTTGACAACAATAGAGCTGTTCTTACACTTAATCAATAAATATATTATGAGTAGGATTTTTTTCTTATTAATCATCCTTACAGGATGCGGCCAAACTAAGCAAACACCCGTGCCCATAACTAAAGTGAAAAAAAATCTGGACATCCAAGGTCATAGAGGATGTAGGGGACTTATGCCAGAGAATACGATTCCTGCATTTACTAAAGCACTTGAATTAGGAGTAACCACTTTAGAGATGGATTTAGTTATCTCTGCTGATCATCAGGTAGTTGTATCTCACGAGCCATACTTCAGGGCTGGTATCGCTGTAGACCCTGACGGTAATGTGATAGATGAGTCGACTCAATTGGATCATAACATGTACACGATGAACTATGATCAAATTAGAAAGTATGAATTAGGAACCCTACCTGACTCTAACCACTTAAATAGGGCTAACATCGCAAGCTACAAGCCTCTCTTTTCAGAGGTTGTCAATCTTACGAAAGAGATATGTAGAGAGATGAGGCTAAATCTCCCATTCTTTAACATAGAGATAAAGAGTGAAGAGGAGCACGATGGCGTTTATCATCCTGACATAAACACCTTTACACAATTAGTTATAGACCAAGTTAAAAACCTTGATATAGAGGAACAGACTTGCATACAGTCATTTGACCTAAGAGCATTGCAGATCACCAAAGAAATAGCTCCAGAGTTATCCACTGCCTTATTAATCATGAATCAAAAAACCCCTGCCGAAAATGTCTCAAAGTTGGGATTTAGTCCCGATATCTATAGCTGCTACTATAAGCTTGTCAACGATGAATTGATCGACTATTGTAAGAATGAAAACATCAAGGTTATACCGTGGACAGTAAATACAGCTGCAGATATGAGGGCCATGATGGAAATAGGTGTTGATGGAATCATTTCTGATTATCCTGATTTGCTGATTGAAACCTACGCTGCCTATGCCACTGATTAGTGGAGCTGATTTTATTCCAGTAAAAAGATTCAGGAATGGACACTATAATACATTCATCCCTGCTCTATTTTATCAAAATCCGAAAGTAAATTATACTCGTAAACGCATAACTACTCCTGATGATGACTTTATAGATATCGATTACTCCAAAGTCGGTTCTAAAAAGGCAATCATTATTCTACACGGACTTGAGGGAGATAGCTCCTCTGGTTATGTGCTTCACTTTACAGACTATTATAACCGTCAAGGCTATGATGTTATCTGCCCTAATTACAGAGGATGTAGTGGTGAGATGAACAAACAAATCAGGATGTATAATAGTGGGACAACTGATGATCTACATCTTGTAGTCAAAACTGTTATTACCCCCTATGATCATGTCGACATAATTGGATTCAGCCTCGGTGGCAACCAAGTCCTTAAATATTTGGGAGAACAGCTATATGACATCCCCAAAAGCCTTAGAAAAGGTGTGGCCATTTCTGCACCTGTCCATCTACATAACGCCTCATTAGAATTGTTGAGACTCCAAAATTTCGCTTATCAGATTAGGTTTATCGCCTCACTCTGGAAGAAGGCACTCGCTAAAAAAAGACAGTTCCCAGATCAAATAAAGTTACAACTCTTTAAGATTTGGAACCTATATAGATTTGATGAATACTTCACAGCTCCAATCTATGGATACAAGGATGCTAAGGATTATTATGACAGCAACTCAAGCTTACAATTTTTAGAGACCTTAGAAAAACCTGCCTTATTAATCAATTCATATGATGATCCTTTTTTAGGTGATTTATGCTACCCTGAAGAGCTCGCACAGGATAGCAATAATTTCTATTTGTGTACCACCGAGTATGGTGGACATGTGGGCTTTGCTAAGGATGGTTCTGACAGAAATTGGTTCAAAGAAAAAACCCTTTCTTTCTTAGAATTAAAAGAATTCTAAGTTAACCTGTTTCAGTTCAGTTATTTATCGATTTTTGCAGCTTTAATAGAATTTGTTAAAAGTAGATATAGCTGTATGATTAAGAATTATAGTGAAATAGAGAATAAGTGGAAAGCTTACTGGAAGGAGAACCAGATTTACAAGGTGGATATAGATCAATCCAAACCGAAGTATTATGTGCTTGACATGTTCCCTTACCCCTCCGGAGCAGGTTTACATGTAGGTCATCCATTAGGTTATATTGCTTCAGATATATTCTCACGACATAAGCGTATGTCAGGCTATAACGTCTTACATCCTATGGGTTTCGATGCTTTTGGATTACCGGCTGAAGAGTACGCCCTCCAAACCGGCATACATCCTGCTGAATCTACTAAGGATAATATGGCTCAATATAAGGAGCAACTCAGCAACTTAGGATTCTCATATGACTGGAGTCGTGAGCTATACACTTGTGATCCTAAATATTATAAATGGACGCAATGGATATTTACGGAGTTGTTTGATCACTACTATGATCAAGCGAGCAATAAAGCAGAGCATATAGATACGCTCAGGGAAATATTTGAGAAAGAAGGAAATAAGAAGGTCCTTGCAGCATGCACCTGTGAACAAGAATTCTCCTCTGCTGAATGGAATCAATTCAGTAAAACTGAGCAAGAAGATATCCTGATGTGTTATCGCTTAGCATATCGCAAGGTAGGCTATGTAAATTGGTGTGAAGCCTTAGGTACAGTATTGGCTAACGATCAGGTTAAAGACGGAATCTCAGAACGAGGTGGGCATCCAGTGATCCAAAAAGCTATGACTCAATGGTATCTGAGGATAACGGCATATGCGGATCGTCTATTAGATGGTTTAGAGAATATCGATTGGTCACATTCGCTTAAGACTATACAGCGGAACTGGATTGGCCGATCAGAAGGATGTAGTGTATTCTTTGATATTAAGGGAAGCGAAGATCAAATCGAAATATTCACTACGAGGGCTGATACAATTTTTGGTGCCACCTATATGGTACTTGCTCCAGAGCATGACTTAGTAGAACAAATCACCACCCCAGAACAACAAGACGCCATTAACCGATATGTTGCCTATGTAAAAGCAAAAACTGAGGTAGAAAGAATGGCAGAAAAGTCGGTTACAGGAGCATTCACTGGCGCTTACGCCATTAACCCATTAAATAATAAAGAGGTTCCTATATGGATCGGTGAGTATGTGCTTAAAGATTATGGTACAGGAGCTATCATGGCTGTACCTAGTGATGATAATCGAGATAAATTATTCGCTGAGAAGTTCGGATTAGAGATTATCGATGTTGTAGACAAGAGTAAGTATCCTGGAGCTACACTAAAAGATAAAATTGGAGTAATCATTAATAGTGACTTCTTAAATGGTTTGGAAGTAAAAGATGCCATCCAAGTCGCACACGAGAGAATCGAAGAAATAGGAAGAGGTAAGGTAGTTGCTAATTTTAAATTGCGAGATGCCAACTTCAGCAGACAGAGATATTGGGGAGAGCCCTTCCCTATCCTATTCGATGAAGATGGTATTGCTCACACTCTACCAATAGAACAATTGCCAGTAGAATTACCCGATACCAGCGATTTCAAACCTGGACATGGTGGACAGTCGCCATTAGCCCGCATAAAGGATTGGGCTAAACCTAATGCAAGCGAATCAAGAGAAACTGATACCATGCCAGCAGTAGCCGGTTCATCATGGTATTCCTTACGATACATGGACCCTCATAATGAAACTGCCTTTGCTTCTCAGGAATCAGTGAATTATTGGGAGTCTGTAGATCTATATATAGGAGGATCTGAACATGCTGTAGCCCACTTGATGTACGCCAGATTTTGGCATAAATTTTTGTTTGATAAGGGTTTAGTCCCCACCGATGAACCGTTCGAGAAATTGATTAATCAGGGAATGATCCAAGGTATTATCGAACATATCTTATTGAAAAAAGATACTGACACTCCAGAGTTCTATTCTGCTGATCTGATTTCAAAAGAAGAGTTAGAAAATTTTACTAAACTCTATGTTCATATAGACTTTGTACAAGATTATGAGTCTGGCAACCCTACCTATTTAGATTTAGAAGGACTTAAAAAATATTTCGTTTGGAGAAAATTTGAACAAGCTACATTCAACTATGAAGCAGGACAATTGACACTACAAAGTGCTGGAAAGAATGTAACAGTTCTTAATAGTTCAGGAGAACCAAAGATCTATACTATATCAGAAGTAGGTAAAATGTCTAAGTCTCGATATAATGTAATCAATCCAGATGCTGTAACTGCTCAATATGGCACAGATTGCTTCAGGATGTATGAGATGTTCCTCGGACCGATAGAACAGTCTAAACCATGGGACATCCAGGGAATTGATGGTGTGAGTAAGTTCTTAAAGAGGTTCATAGGTCTTTATTATTCTGATGAGAAGTTCAGTGTTAATGATGAGCAGCCATCTGCTAATGAACTGAAGGTTTCCCACACATGCATAAAGAAAGTGAATGCTGATATCATAAACTTCTCTTTTAACACTGCTGTGAGTAGCATGATGGTCTGTGTGAATGAGTTGAGAAAACTCAAATGCAACAAAAGAGAAATACTTGAACCCTTTGTTCGATTGATTTCTCCATTCGCTCCATTTATTAGTGAAGAGCTATGGCAACAATTAGGTCATAAGTCATCAGTTCATCTTAGCACATATCCACAACATGATGAGAAGCATTTGGTAGAGGATACCATTTCTTATCCTATCTGTATAAATGGTAAGAAAAGAGGGCTTGAAACTTTTGCTGCTGATACCAGCAGAGATGATATTATCGCACAGGTAAAACAATTAAATTATGTTGATAAATGGATAGAGGGTAAAACCATCAAGAAAGTTATTGTCGTCCCTAATCGGATGGTCAATATAGTTGTGTAATTTGTAGGGTGACAGCCATTTAGGGTGTCCTTTAGATACAAGAATTTTAAAATAGTTACTACCAAGATTCTATGAACCTCAGCGTACATAAGATAACGTTCTTTGCCAGCCTAATCTTATGGTGTATATTTGGTAAAGCTCAATCACATCCCACCTTAGACTCTATTGTCAGCACCTTTAGCGATAAGGGCATCAATCTCCTTGTATCTGACTATCATTGTGATGAGGAGGTTCAACTGTGTCATTATTATTTACAGCAAGTACATCACAACCTTCCTTTGTATGGTTTCATTGGTACTTTTACCGTTTCTCAATCTTCTTCAAATTGGCATTACGCTCCCAATACAACTGAGTATAAAGTAAGATCAAACAAATCAAGCTCTATCCAAATTTCAGACTTCGATGTGATTAATTCGATACTTCAAGAGTTTCAGATCGAGCAAATATCTCTGGACTTAGTCAAAATGAAGTCTAGCAGCGCCCAGAGAAGATATGCCGCACCAAGGATAAGTCAGGAGGATATCACTATATCAGAGGTTTATCTTGTTCAGAATGGGACCCTTAGTAAAATAATAAAGGCGGACATCTACCTCAATGAGATTCAAGAATGGTGGGAGGTACTCCTTGAGTCCACTTCAGGTGAAATTGTTAAAAAAGTACCTTGGACCCTTTATTGTTCATTTGAAGAGACCTGTATATCCAACGACTCTGAAGATCATAATCATGTTCATTCTTTTATAAACACACCTGACTCTTCCTACAATGTTTTTGGTTTGCCATTGAATAGTCCTGACGAAGGCAACAGAACTACCGTTAGTACACCTTGGACAGCTGCCTCTCCTTTAACCTGGCATGATATAGATGGTATCATAGGCGTAGACTCGACTAATACTTCAGGTAATAATGTATATGCCTATCCAGATCGAGATGCAAATGGTGTAGCAGATGGCATCGGTGTTCCTGAAGGTGGACTAGAATTGATCTTTGACAACCCACTTGATTTAAACCAGAGTCCGGCATCATATATTGAAGCAGCAACAACTAATCTGTTTTATTGGAATAATGTGATCCATGATATCATGTATAATTATGGGTTTACAGAAGAGGCTGGAAACTTTCAAAACTATAACTATACCGGATTAGGTTCTGCTGGGGATTATGTCAGGGCTGAGGCACAAGATGGGTCCGGTTCTAATAACGCAAATTTCTTCACTCCTCCTGATGGCTTTCGGCCAAGAATGCAAATGTTTGAATGGTCTGGTAGTCAAAGCATTGGTGTAAATATTAACGGACAAAGCTACGATGCCACTGGAGCGAGATTTGGGGCTCAGACAGCTTCAATCAATGCTGTAATTACTCAGCCTACTCATACGCTTGGATGTAACGCAATCAATAGTATGGCAGGGGCTATCGGATTAATAGATAGAGGCGATTGCAAGTTCGTCAGAAAAGCCATGAGTGTCCAAAATGCCGGAGGAGTAGCCATGATTATCTGCAACTATGAAAATAGTTTGCTGAACATGGGAGGCGATACTAGTGCAATTATCACTATACCAAGCATCATGTTGACTCAGTCTGATTGTGATGAAATTAAAATACAACTGGATCAAGGGCCGATCTCTGGCAGTATAAACATCACTGGAGCTGTCGATCGAGATAGTGATTTTGATAATGGGATCATTATCCACGAATATGGTCATGGTATATCGAATAGATTAACGGGGGGACGGCTACAAAGCTCTTGTTTATCTAATCGTGAACAGATGGGTGAAGGCTGGAGTGATTATTATGGCTTATTACTAACTATGAAGTCATCTGATTCCGCTACTGAACCAAGAGGAATGGCTACATATGTGTCTTTTGAGCCTGTAAATGGTAACGGAATCAGGAATTATCCATACACCACGGACATGCAGACGAATCCATTTACTTATGAAGATGTTGATGAGGTAAGTGTACCCCATGGTGTAGGTTCTATCTGGGCAACTATCCTATGGGATATGACTTGGTTTTTAGTTAATAAACATGAGTTTGGAGAAGATATATATAATGGAACAAATGGAAATCATATCTCATTAAGATTGGTTACAGAAGCCTTAAAGCTTCAACCATGTGGCCCGGGTTTCGTAGATGGCCGAGATGCTATTTTGGCTGCTGATGAATTATTATATGGAGGAACTAATAAATGTATTATTTGGGAAGCTTTCGCCCGAAGAGGAGTTGGATATGGGGCCGATCAAGGAAGTAGCGACGTTCTTGGAGACGAAATAGTAAGTTTTGAGATGCCACCATCATGTTCCGACGTTCTTTCTTTAGAATTGAAGAGCTCAGAAACCTTCACTTATATAGGAGACACATTGGAACTTACTTATTCAGTGATAAATAAATACCCGACCACTATAGACAACTTAATCCTCAGAGATACTATCGTCAAAACCCTGACTGCTATACCAGAATCATTAAGCCAAGGCACATTGATGGATAGTATTTTTGAGTTCACCCAAACATTTTCTGATAGTGGCGATGCCTACATTATTACTATGGATGTAGAGCTTACACCATTTACAGACATCTACTTAGAACATAAAGAGAGTTTTGAAGGAAGCTCTTCTTGGGCTTTCGTACCAGAAACCGGAACAATAGGCTGGGAAATTGCATCCGATGAACAGGTGTGGGGAAATGAAAGTGTATTCATAGAGAACAGTAGCTCACTTCAGACCCATTATTTAGAACGGACTCTATATCTCACTGAAATTCCAATATTTAGCTTTTGGCATACCTATAGCATAGAAGCGGGATGGGATGGTGGATTTATCCAACTGAGCAATGATGGCGGGCAAAACTGGGACAACTTAGAAGATAATTTCATCTCACATGGCTATGATCGTAGATTGGCCAATTTTGACAATCCAGTTATAGGAAATCAGATGGCATTTACAGGCGAGAGCAATGGATTCATTCAGAGTATTATTGATCTTAGTGAATACTCAAACCAATTTGTCATCATGAGATTTGTTTTTGGCTCCGACTCATCAGTAAGTAGAACAGGTTGGTATATAGATGCAATAGCCTTGTATAATGGATATATAATTGATTTAGACGCCACAATAAGAGCTGATAATCATCATAGCACTAATAGCTCTGAACAAATACTTATTTTATCGGACTGTCCGTCATGTGAGCCCGACTACAACTGCCCAGGGAACCTCATGAATTTATCAACAATAGACCAAACCTATTACAGAGCTGAAAATCAGATTATGAGTAGTGCTGTCATAAGTAATGGCTCTAAAGTAAGATTGAGGGCGGGGAACTCTATACAACTCTCCTACCCTTTTGAGACAGGCTCAAATACGGAACTTATCCTTCAGTTAGACGATTGCGAAGATTAATACAATCTTATTGAATCTTCAATGGATGGTAGTTCCTAACGCTTTGTTTTTTCACCTCATCCAGAGATAAGGTCATAGGCTTCAACTTCTGATTCGCGAATAACTCCATTTGATCAGTATAATGTGGGCTATCAGGATCTGCTGATGAACCAAATGCATTGACTGTCTCAATAATTGGTAATTGATCAGAATTAAATCGCACCAATTGAATATACGACTCCCCAGCCGTAGCCCTGTAGGTACCATCTTCCTGCTTTTTACCATAGATTGCTCCTAATACATCAGTACCTCCATTGAGTGGCAAATTCACTGCTCCTCGAGTATGCCTCATGACTTGTGATAATGCAGGCGTAAGCGTTCCAAAGTCAGTAGCCAACTCATTAACAGCAATATTTAAAGAACTTGTTACATCCTCTTCAGTTATACGGCCATCTCTAATAAAGCGCCCTTCTGATTTCAACTTTTGATTGATTTGATGAAGTGTTAAAAGAAATAAGGGGGCCACCTTACTATCCTTATCACATCGCCGATTCCAATTATTCAACAATTTTATTGGTGTAGACAATCCTTCATGCTCATCTGGGCTGAGTGATAGCATCAATTCTAAATTAGCAATTTCAGGTTGTCGTAATTTTGATGGATACTGCACATCATACTTGACATCCTTGAAATCCTGATAACCCAGAGAATCATACTGTGCTATGAGCTCTAAGAATCTCAGAGACCTATTGTTCTCTAAGTGAGGCGCCTGATATCCATTTACACGATCGATAGCTTCATACCTTGGATTATCGAATGAGTCAGAGGATGAAAACGGTGTATTATTCGTATTGAATACATATCCCGAAGAAGGATTTATCACTTGAGGGATACTGTCTATATCAAGCTTTTCTTCTGTCCAGATTGTTTCTCTGGTATCTCCCGGAACTACCTCTCGCCATTGATACTTCTCCTCTCGCAAAGGAAACACCCCATTACTGATATACATAATGTTATGCTCTCTATCCGCATATACAATATTAGTACAAGGAATCTCTTGTAGATTTAGAGCTGTTCGAAAGTCCTCTAAACTTTCAGATCTGCCCATATGATACCATTGCTCCACTGCTCCGACTGCATTATGCGCTGCAAAACTCCAAGCATAAGTACCTTGATCGGTTATAAATGCAGGTCCATATATAGAAGTATATTTTGCCCTCTTGATCGGTATTTTAACTGGACCTAATACCTTCATCCATGCCCAAACTGACTCTTTCTCCAGTGTCAACCACTCTCCATCCACTTGATATCTAAGCTCATTCTCTGGGTCAACATCAAGCTTGTATACATCAGAAAAGTCAGCGTGATTCACAGTGTGCGCCCAACCTAAATATTCGTTAGTACCATGAAAGATGGTCGCTCCTCCTGGAAAAGTACCGCCTAAGATATTCTGACCTTCTCCTGAAATAAGATGTGCCTCATACCATGAGTACCAGCCTTCTAACGGTTGATGAGAATTAATAGCAAGGAAGGTTTCATCTCCAATTGTCTTATTCTTAGATATAGCTATTGCATTGGAGCCTTTAGGAAAATTGGACTTAAGGTCCTTGATAATCTCACCATTCAAAATCTTTTGAAAGTCCGTTCCTGCTCCTGATATTTCAACTAAACCAAGCATATAACCCGCAATGATGTCCTCTGGACCTACTGGAAACAATTCATTGACGTAAACCTCTTCGGGGAAAGCCTTAGCAAAGGCATTAATTCCTGCAGCATAAGAACTAATAACCTTAAGCACCTTAGGGCTGAGAGTCTCGAGGTACTCCTTTTCTGCTACATTCATTATATCCATGAAGTGAATACCAAAGTCTGCTATAAGTCCATCTTTACCGATATGCTCTCCATACTTTCCTGACAAGGCAAGCATTTGTTCTTGAATGGTATTGAAGTCATCCTCAGCAGTTGCCCAAGCCAGACCATATGCTACCTGTTCATCTGTAGGAGCATGTATATGTGGCACTCCCCATGTATCACGATATATTGTGATCTCCTCATCAGGAATTAGCACCACATCTCGACAAGAAAAAAAAGTTAACTGACTTATCAATATTAAATAACAATACCTCATTTGCATTTCGGATAACACTTCTATTGAACAGAGAATAATACTAATTGAATGGATAAAAATCATAAAATCTTAAAAGTAGTACGTCGATTTATTTGATGTTCGTCTTCTGAACACTCATCACATACTGGGCATTCTATCTCGGGCACGGAATCACCATACCCTATAGAAGTCAATTGATCATTAGCCTTAGATATCTGTGAAATGATATAATCTACAGCAGCCTGTGCCCGTTTCTGAGATAAGTCCAAGTTATACTGAACCTCTCCCCTACAATCAGTATGAGAACTCAATTGTATTTGAAGTGCAGGATTATCTTTTAGCACTTTGACTAAGTAGTCCAAGGAAGGTTTGGCGTCTTCACGTATGAATGATTCATTGAAATCATAATAAATGTTCTCAAGGACAATTTCCACTCCTTCAAAGATTTGTTCAATCTCTATATCAAGATTAAATACCTGTCCATCTTCTAATTCAGAGTAATCTTTACTGATACTATATGCTACACCGTTATTGAGATATCCCTCTTTTCCAACCAAAAACGAATACATCTGGCCAGTATCTATTGGAATTAATATTTGACCATTTTCATTGGAAACAAATAGATCATTTCGATCAGCAGAGTTAAATTTTATCGACGCATTAGATACTGTTTTCTTCCCAACCACGAAGCTATTGGGGTTATTGAGAGAGGCAAATAGTTTTTCTTTGATAGTAACTTGAAGAAAAAAGTTCTTCAAGCTCTCTGCCACAATTACTTCAGTAGTGGTATCAATTGGAGTTACTTCTTCTTGATGATCTTTTTCTGTCTTATACTTAACTCCAACATAGATGTCGTCATTACCAACTAAGCCTCGAGTTGTCGTGAAATAAACTTTCGACTTGACATCAAACTCTAAGGATGAACGAGGAGCTATAACATATGAATAATCATCTTCAGGGCTATTTATCGGTTTCCCTACATTAACAGGCTTCGTCCAGCTATCATCTTTGTTAAGAGTTGTTTTGAATATATCTAAACCACCAAATCCTGGTAAATAGTCTGATGAGTAATAAAGCGTATCATTTTGCCACGTAGGAAACCTCTCGTTACCTAATGAGTTTAGATAAGTTGGCATCAATTCAGGTGAACTCCAGCTTCCATCATCCATTAGTACACAGTAGTAAAGATCGTGCGCACCAAATCCTGTAGGATCATTGGAACTAAATATTAATACTGAATCGCTCTCGATGAGTACAGGATCTCCATAATTCACATTAGGTTTATGGTCAAACGCCTCATCTGGTTTGCTCCACTCACGACCATCAAATTTGCTCTCCATTATTTTACAAAAGTGATCACCAATATCACTGGAGCATTTGGTGAAATAGGCGATATCTCTTTCTATATTAAATGAGATTACCCCTTCATTATCTTTTGAATTAATTGGGGATTCTATTTTCTTTAAAATACCATCAATCAAATCATAACTATATATATCCGAAAATCCGTTACCCGTCCATGCATACAAATCTCCTATTCCATCATCTAATCTATCCGAGGTGAAGTATAGTGTTTCATTATCATATAAATAAGGCGAATACTCAGAATAAGGCGTGCTGATCTCGAGTGGTGATACTATATGCTCCTTGTCGCTGAGCAGTGGTAATCGATCTTTGGCGATATTACACTTTTCGATTTCTTTTCTCAGTTCATTGGATCGATCTGGCAACATTCTTATCAACCTCCTGAAACCCAATATAGCATCATCATATCGCTCATTCTTCTTAAGCATATAGGCCATTTCATAGAAGGCCTCCGCACCGTAGCCTCCTTTAGCAGATTCTATAAACCACTTAAGACTATTATCAGAATCATTGATATACTTATAAGATGAACCCAGTAAAAAACAATATTCTGCAAATGCTGGGTCATCTTCAGAATATGAATTGATTTCGTCTTTTAAGAAAGGAATTGCAACTGCATATTGCTTGAGATAATATGCAGTTCTACCATCATTTACCTTCTTGGTAGATAGACATGAGGAGAATATTAGACATAAAAAAAGACCAATACCAAATGCAATCCTCATGTTCATTAAGTTCTACACTTAAAATAACGGATCGAAAATGAAATTGATCTTTCCGATTAGAATAATATCGAGAGTCTAATCAGTTTTCACTGCTCTTGAGAAATGTTTCTTTGTCTTTGCAATTTTCTTAGACTTCAATTCTTTTGATAAATCTCTTACAATTGGAGTCGCTACGAAGATAGATGAATATGTTCCCACAAGGACACCAACAACAAGTGCAAAGGCAAATCCTTTCACACTGCTACCTCCGAATAAAAGAAGAATTAACATCACGAATAGTGTTGTTAATGATGTAATTATTGTTCTACTGAATGTACTATTTACCGCAAGGTTAATCACTTCATCGGTAGACTTGTTGCTATATGTCCCCAAATACTCTCTAATTCTGTCAAAAACTACAACGGTATCATTAATCGAATAACCAATTACAGTCAATAATGCAGCTATAAATGCCTGATCAATCTGTAATGAAAACGGAACAATTCCCCATAAAAGAGAGAACAATCCTAATACCACCAATGAATCATGGAATAATGCACCCACAGCGCCCATAGAAAACTGCCACTTTGAGAATCTTATAAAAATGTACAAGAAGATTGCCAGTAATGCGAAGACCCCTGCATAGAATGAACTTCTGGTAATATCATCCGCAATTGTAGGACTGACCTTACCTGATGAAGTAATGTGGGTCTCACCAATTGTATCTGATGACTTAAAAGTATCAAAGTCTAATGATCCTCCATTCACCTGAGATATTCCCTCATGTAGCTTCTCTAATACCAGATCTGGTGCATTATCATCTGTATTGTCAATCATGTAAGACGTTACCACTTGATAAGTGTTTGATACATCCACAGCTTTCACAACTGTATTACCTTCAAACACCTCATCAAGAACAACTCGTAAGGACTCTGCATTGACATCTACACCTTGCTTGAACTCAACATTATATGAGTAACCACCTCTAAAATCAATTCCTAAATCAAAGCCTTTAGTCGCCATTGAGGCAATTCCTGCAGCAATGATTACGAAAGAAAATATGTATGCATACTTTCGCTTTCCAATCCAATCAATATCCAAGTTCGAAAACAAGTCTTTCGACCAACCTGTCCAGAATGATAAATCATTTCCGTTATTCTTAGTCCAGTAATCAATCATTAACTTTCCTAAAAGTACCGCAGTAAATAATGATGAAAGCACACCGATGATTAATACTATTGCGAATCCTTTAACTGGTCCTAAACCAAACCAAGCCAATATTACTGCAACAAGAATCGTCGTAACATTGGCATCTATAATGGCTGAATAAGAATTCTTGAATCCATCTGAAATAGCGGTTAATAAGGTCTTTCCGATCCTTAACTCTTCCCTTACACGCTCGTAGATGATTACATTGGCATCAACAGCCATACCAATAGTCAATACGATACCTGCTATACCTGGCACTGTTAATACTGTTCCAAATGATGCTAAAGCACCAAATATGAAGAATAGATTAGCAAGAAGTGCAATTATCGAAACTATACCAGCTCCTCCATAGTAAAGGATCATAAATAGTAAGACCAATCCCAATCCTGCGGCCAAAGAGAAGAAACTCTTTTGAATATTGGATGCCCCTAACGATGGCCCAACAGTATTTTGTTGAATAACTTCAACTTTAGCAGGTAATTTACCTACCTCTAAAATAGAAGCTAAATCACTTGCCTCAGTCACACTGAAATTACCAGTAATCGCTGTATTTCCTCCTGTAATAGGACCATTTACACTTGGCGCTGACACAACTTCATCATCTAATGCAATAGCAATCTGGCGATTTCCTTCATTAGCTGCTTTAGTTGTCATGTCCGCCCATCTCCTCGCTCCATCACTGTTCATAGCTAAGGTTACTTGGATCTTTCCAGTTACAGGGTCTGGCGACTGACCAGCATTTATTACAACATCACCTTCGAGAGGTGCTTGCGTAGCCCCTGGAGGCATTTTTATTAGGTATAACTCGTAATCATTGGTTGGCTCCCTTGTTTCGTAATCTTGGAACGGACTTGCTCCCCATAAGAACTTAGAATTCCTTGGGAACAAAGCTTTTATCTCGTCTCTGTTAAGCATAGACATTACAGCATCTCTCTGATTGCGATCTGCAACACCCATAGTCCCTAAGCTATAACTCAAACCAGCAGCAGACGCTTGATTCAACTGTAGAGCTTTTAATAATGGACCTCTGTTACCAAAAGGATCATTAGCCTCTACTATTTGTTCTGTTGAGTCGATGACTGTACCTAATGAATCATATACTGGAGTGTATATAGTATCGAGCTGAGGGCCACTATCTGCTCCAGTTAATTCTCTTTTCAAGAACTTATCAGCTTGGATAAAAGCATTTTGTACACCAGCATCCGTTACTCTGAATAAATCCCAAAACTCTAATTGTGCGCTTGCTTGTAAGAAATTTCTCGCTCTCTGTGGATTATCAATGCCTGGCAATTCCACTAAGATGATATCTCTTGCTTCATCTAATGTAATATTAGGCTGAACCACACCCATCTTATCAATACGTTGTTTTAACCTATTGAAAGTAAGTGAAACCACGTCTTTAGTTAAGTCGCTTAAGATTCTTATAACCTCTCCATCGCTACTTTGCGTATCAATGCCTTTTTCTCTAAGTGAAGGATTACTGATGAAAAATCTTGATAACTTCTTCCCATCTGCAACCTTCTGAAATTCAGATCCAAACAACGTCACAAAATCACTTTGAGAGCTTTTTAATGCCTCCTCAGCATTGTCCAATGCCGAATTGAATGTTTGATCCTGAGTATTATTGGCTAAGTCAGAGATGAGCTCTTTGGTATTTACTTGCAACACAACAGACATTCCACCTTTGAGGTCAAGGCCCAAAGCCAATTGCTGCTTTTTCAATTCATCATAAGTGTAATCTTTCAATAATGGAATTGAAAAGATCGTTTCACTTGACATTGAATCGAGATAGTTAGACACTAATTGTCGTTTTTTCTCAATTTTCTCTAAACCATCTGGCCTGCTACTCACTAAAGACTGGGCGTATGAATCAGCCTTATTCTCTACTCTATTGGTTGGAATGATGTAGGCACACTGTAACAAGCTCACGATTATTAATAAAACTAATAGGAGCTTGATAAATCCTTTACCTTGCATTTATGTTAGTTTAGAATACTCTAAAAGAAGCGCAAATATAGTGCTTTTAAACTCTTTGAAACTCGCTAACTCATAAATTAAAAAAATTCCTAATACGGGGGTCAATTTATACTATTCGCCATTCAGTTTCCAATCGTACTCTCTATAGGAAACATTTGCACCAATATCCAATTTAGTGGATGCATAGCGATTGATATAGTCCATTAAATTTCCAAAGTCCACTACGTACCATTCAAAAATTTTCGACAGTTGGGCTCGACCAGCTCCTAAAATGTTTTGAGTAGAATTATTGATAAATTCTTTAGTCAATGAGTTTAATGTGCCATCCACATTTGCTGCTGTAATTGCTCTATAATGTAGTTTTGGACATGATATGGCAGCACAGTTTACGGCAAAGTGAATTCTTGGATCTTTAAACTGTGGTCTAATAATCTCATGTTCGATTTGATTCAAAGAATACTTTTTCCCGGCTAAGTTGATTCTCTTAACCTCCCAAGGATTCCCATTATCTAAATCCATAATAGATGAAACTGGATAGTTGCTCAATATGAGATCTATGGTATAGGCATTATAAACATTAATCCAATAGGCTAAAGATTCCTCTCTTGACCATGATCCATCTGGAATCTGAGCTGAGACAGTTGTCAAATATGAATTCAGTTGAGCCCTATTTCTCGACAAGCCAGCATAATCAACAAAACCAGTCTTGGACACATACTTTTGAAGCAATTGATCAAAAATAGAGTGATCCACCTTATCAGCCATTGTAGATAGCTCTTCTTCAACGGCTATAACTATATCTGACAATGCTCTATTCTCCTCCTTTATTTCAAGAGACTCATCATTTTTACCCAAAACAGGCTGCCGTATATCTTCTGTTGAGGGTTCCGTAGGCTTAATCTCTTCTGGAGCTATAGTTGACTCAGTCTTAACTTCTGTAATTTTATCCACACCTACATTAGTAAAAGGATTTTCGATCACTTTAATTTCTTCTAATCGACTGTTATCTTCTTGTATACCAACTTGTTGATTGGAAGTTTTCGGTTCCTCTTTGATAACCGAACTATGATTATCTGCCATTTCAATATTGCTTTCCTGATCTGAATTCACGTTCTCTACTTTATGATCAATTACAGGATCTGAATTCTTAGCATTCGTTGTACATGACAGATAGAATGAGGCGACAACCAATAGGAACTTCATAGTATATATCTTTTTTTAGGTTAAACGTGATTATCTATGAAAGTATCACAAATACTTTGTCAAGCTTGACCAAAAGTAATAGCAACGACATTCCGCTATAAATCGAAGTCCAACCTGATAGCAAAGTTTCGGGGAGCTTCAATTAATCCTGGACGTTGTTTGTACTCTTCGTTCAGGATATTTTTTGCGTGAATAGATATTTTAGCCCAAGGAAATTGATATCCTAATCTTAAATCTAAAAGATCAAAACCACTATTATTTAGTCTTCGGTATGGTCCTAAATCTGTGATAAAAGTCTCTAGCACACGATCTATAGCTATCATATGACTTGAGCCTTGGATCGCCGCTCCCAAACTAAAGTTGCCATAGTTGGATTGTACATCCAAAGTATAACTGTTAAGACTGCGATACTTAAGGACGTTTTCATCGACAGAAGAAGTCGAAGTAATGAAATCCGAAAGCTGATCAAAATCTCGATAGGTAGGATTCGAAAAATTCGCCCCACCATATAAGTCTATTGTAACCTGTCCTAACATTAATTGTCCTGCCATTGAAATTTCAAACCCAGTAATCTGGGTATCCCCAATGTTGCGAGACTGGAATCCAAATGTTGGAGTATTGACAAATACGAACTCCATCATATTATTATACTGCGAGAAATAAGCCGCAACATCAATGTATCCTTTAAAGAAACCTAATTGCATTCCTTTCTTCAAACCTAATTCAGCAGTTATACCAGTCTCAGATTCTAAATTAGGATTTGGCAACACCACAAAACCTCCAAAGGCGGTGCTTAGAAATCGCTCTATCATGATTGGGAATCGATAGGCCTGCCCTATTGAACCTCTTAGGAAAGTAGATTTACCTAATTCATAATTCAAACCTAAACGGCCTATCATTTTATCCTCTGTTTTTGATCCTTCGGGCACCACAATAGTTGAATGGTCTATCTGACCATTATTTTGTTTGTTGTACTCATACCTAAATCCTCCTGAGAGATTAAGCTTATCTGATAGGCTCACATCAAACTGACCATAGCCAGCAAGATTAGTTTGGTTGACATCGGCATTTTCAAAAAACTGTGAGTCACTTGCCGAACGATTTGCAACTATACCAAAAGTGGCTTTGACCTTATCACTCAGATCAGTCAAAAATTGATATTCTCCATATAACATGCGAGAACTATTGGATTGATCTAAGTTGTTATCGTTGTCATTATAGTAAATCCTCGATAAGAACTTATGTCTATTACCATTCTTATCAAAATGAGTTACTGTCGGATCTATAAAGTACCTTAAATTGTCAGAACGCGTTACTGTTCCCTCAAATGGCTGAAGAGCTCCAAACGTTGCATTACGCCATAAAAAGAAGGTACTTGACATACCCTTATTTACAATGGTATTAACTCCTACCGTCGTACGATCTGAAAGTCGATACCTCAGATTGAGATTAGCCCTTAGCTTTTGATTGAAGTCTTGATTACGAAAACTTCTAGTGCTGTCTTGCTTTGAATAAAAAACTCCAAATACGACATCAAGTTTATCAAATTTCTGTTTATGCGACAATGACAAACCATAGTCAGTCGGGGTATGATTTATATTATCTGTTCGGTACCAATTCTTTCTATCGTCTTCATAATCACCGTAATGAGTGTGAAATACTGAAAATCTTGTGACAGGGTCCGATGTAGCATAGGCGGTTCTTACATTAACGACCCCATTCATGGCTGCCGAACCATATAAAGCAGAACCAGCTCCTTTCACGACTTCTACTTGCGAAATATTTTCTATAGGAAGATCATTCCAAGAGGCACGCCCAGCGTCAGGTTGTAATGCTGGCACATCATCTAAAAGTAGCATGACTCTATTTCCTGCATTATAAGACCAACCACTTCCGTTCCTTATATTGGGTTGTCCATCAACCATTTGAACACCGGGAATTTTATTGAAAATCTCTTCTAGATTATTGGTGTTCGAGTTCTGAATTAATGTAGGCTTAAGAACATCTATTGAAACTGTAGACTCTGCAAGAGCTGTCTCATACTTAGAGCCCGTGATTATAGCAGTGTTCAGAATATTCTGTGATACCGCAAGAGTAATGATAGGGTCAGCTAATAGAGACTCCTTCGTTAGTTTAATTGGTGTATGACCTATGTGTGAAATAGAAATAGAATCTGCTTGTTGAAAGATACTTAAATCTGCTTGCCCTTCTAAACCAGTTATTGTCCCAATAGTACCATAAGACAAAGTCGCACCTATTATTGGTTCGCGACTTTGCTGATCTAAAATCTGAACAATTTCGATAGATTGAGCGTGCATTACACATGTGAGACAACACACTATTAGACCTACAACACATTTAACTCTTATCATATTAATACAAGAAAAGAGCAAAATACAAAATACCTATAGAGAGATATGTTATTCTGCCTCATCTTCTGGAGTTTCTAATATGATTGAGTCAATCATCGGTAATGAAATCCATTTTTTCTCATCACTTGAGATAGAGCCAAATCTTAGAAATCCTCCCGATGCCTTAGCAATATGTTCTGCGAATGAAGTGAAGCTTTTATATAGGCTGTACGCCGTCGAATTATCAAGAAAGGATAATACTTTATTCAGATCAGCTAACTTTTTCGTAATGGTAGTCTCTCGTTCAGATTGTGATTCTGGTAAAGTCTTGAGCATATCATCCAAACTATCGCCAAACGTTGGTTCGATAGATGCATAAAATTCATTAAGACCTTCGTTAGAATCGGCATAAGACCTGATGTGCGTTAACTTCTCAGCCCAATTGAGCTCTTGTGAATCTATAGTTCCATCCGCTCCAGCAACCAAAATGGTAATAAGAGTTGGCGCAGATTTAATTTGTTCAATTTGTCCTTCAGATAATGCCGCAAGTAGAGTTTCCATTATATATTGTCTATTTAGTTTTGAGACGGCAAAAGTATCAAAAAGGGTCGTATTAAATCATAGAATTATAATCAACTACTCACTTCAAGAAAATATACTTAAGCAAAAACAAAAAGACTAATATGACTAATACTGGATTAACTCGTTTCCAAGTTCCCAATATGATTGATATAATTACGTACAATATCAATCCGAAGGCTATACCGTTAGCAATGCTGTAGGTAAATGGCATCATTATAACCATTGCCATGGCGGGAATGGCAATCTCTAAATTGTTCAAGCTGACTTTCTTAATACCCTCCATCATCAAGATTCCGACCATCACTAATATTGGTGAAGTTGCAGCAACAGGTACAATTCCTGCAATTGGAGCCAGGAGAATAGCAAATAAGAACATGACACCAGCGGTAACTGCAGTAAGCCCGGTGCGGCCACCAGCGATGACTCCTGCCCCACTCTCTATATAAGTGGTCACAGATGAGGTACCTAATAATGCTCCGCAGGTAGTTGCCGTAGCATCAGCAAATAGAGCCTTATCCATCTGAGGTAGATTCCCCTCTTCATCCAGCAGCTCCCCTTTATTTGCAGTCCCGATAAGTGTTCCTAATGTATCTAATAAATCTACCAACGTGAAACTTATAATGACAACTATGACAGAGACTATAGAGTGTTCAGAACTAAACAGACTGGCAATATCCAATTGAAAAGCAGTGGCTCTCAAATTAAAACTTTCTAAACTATAACTTTCAGGTATCTGAGTGACCCCCATAGGAATACCTATCAACGTAGTTAGAAGAACTGACCAAACCATTGCCGCAGGAATATTCCTTATCATAAGGGCTGTCAAAATGACAAATCCTACTAATGCTAATACGACTGAGGGATTAGATAGAGAGCCCAATTGTAATATCTGAGGTCCGGCACTCTTGACACTGTCAATCAGTGAATCTTTATCAAGTGTTTCTGCGGATAAGATTAAATCAATAATAGGCCCTTGATTCATATCTATAATCTCGGCATTGTTCAGTCCGATAAGTGCTATAAACAATCCTATTCCAGGAGCTATAGAAAACTTCAAAAAGCTGGGAATAGATCCAATTATATAAAATCTAACTCCCGAAATAGTAAGTATCAAAAAAAGTACGCCAGATAAGAAGACGATGGCAAGCCCCTCTTGCCATGTATATCCTAAGCCGAACACTACCGTAAACGTAAAAAATGCGTTGAGCCCCATACCCGGTGCTTGTGCAAAAGGCAAGCGAGCGACAAGTCCCATGATAAGGGTACCTATAGCAGCAGCTAAACATGTTGCTATGAATACTGCAGAATAACTCATACCTGTCTGAGATAATATTGATGGATTGACAAATATGATGTAAGACATAGTAAGGAACGTCGTTACCCCAGCTAACACTTCCTTACCAACAGTGCTGCCTGCCTCTGTTATCTTAAAAAACTTAACCATGTTACGAACATAGTAAAAACATAGTATTGATCTTGCTTTGTTTACAGAACATGGTTACTTAGTCAAAAGTACATTGCAAAGGTCAACTCAACGATACCAGCGCCTTCATCAGCGTGTAAAATACCAACAGCAGGCTCACAATTCATATTATAAGCGAAAGGAATAGCATATCCCAGAGTTGTTGTCAATACCGATTGCGATAATCCTTACCCCATGACGACGACGCCAGAAAGCGCTAATGGTAAATTATCGTTAATGTAGAAATTCCCTCCTGCCATCAATGTATTGAGCGAAGCCAAAGAATCTGAACAAAAGGAAATAATAGAAATATTTACCATGATAGCCGAATTATTGCTAACAAACCTTTTAGTATTTAACCCAATTGACATCTGGGAACTCCCGTCACCGAACAAAATACTCGATCCAGTATTCACACCTCCAGTATCAGTCAAAAAACCATTGCGAACTTCTATAATCCATTGTCCATTTCTGCTAGATCTTTCGTTCTCAGAACTCCGACCCATCAAAAAATGTAATTGACAAAAAAAAACCGTAAAGAGTACTAATTTTATCTTTTCTATAAATTTTGATGAAAGCTCTTGCTCTTACATCTCATCTTGAGCTTTCATGAATGTTTGTACTACAATTTTTAATATGTGTATGCTTATCATTGTATAACCAAAGTTTAAAATGCCGCGACCTTTTCAATATTATGCTGTTCTTAGTGTCGTGCTTTCCTTTGGATTCATAGTTTATGGGTGTAAAGTACAGAAGGGCAATCTCGCTTACGACACTAGTTCAGAATACTTAGAAGCACGAAATAAATTAATTGATGATTATAATAATCAATCGATTTCTTCTGGTATTAAACTGAGTCAAGATGAACTCAGATTGGAAGAACATTTTCGTCAAATACAGAATGAACTACTTGATCATTATAAAAATACTCATTACTTCCCCCCTGCCCGTAATTTTTATGGCTCAAAGGAACATGTTGAATCCTCAGAACTGTTTTCTATTATCAGTCAAATGCCTAAAGGTGGAGCCCTACATATACATACAGCTGCGATGGGAGATTTAGATTGGATCATCGAAAAAGCGAAAGACCTTAGGGACATGTATATATACTGGTCTGATACGAATAAAATTAAAAAAGGAAGTCTAAAAGCATTTAATCCCAATAATGTTCCATTAGGATATATACCTGTTCATGCTGTGTTATCGAATGAGTCAAGACTTGAGGAGTTTAAATCATATTTTCTATTTGATCAATCCATTGATCGGGACTCGGTAGATATATGGGGACAATTCGAAAATATCTTTGGTCGATTACATGGTTTTGTAAATTATGAGGAGGTATTTGAAGATTACGTACATCATGGATTACAGCTCTTAGCTGATGATGGCGTTCAACACGTAGAATTAAGGATGCCTTTCGAGAATCATATGTACAATAAAGTTTCTCCTCCCAATGTCAATAACATAGAGCCATTTGTCAATGCCATGAATAATGCCTTGGATCGAGTCAGAATATCCTATCCTGATTTCACCATTAAAGTCATCCATGCTAACCTAAGATTCAAACCTAATGAGGCCATCTGGGTTGACATGCAAAAAGTACATAAGAATAGACAGCAATATCCCAAATTACTGACTGGCTATGATCTTGTAGCCGAAGAAGATGCTGGACATCCCACCTTATATCACTTAGAGAGCTTTCTAAAACTCAAAGAACTAAACACACAATCTCAGCATAAATTGGATTCCTACTTACATAACGGAGAAAGCGATTGGGTTGACAATACGAATTTATTTGATGCGGTATTATTAGGAAGCAAACGTATAGGCCATGGGTTTAATCTCTTCAGATACCCGGGATTAATGAAGCTTGCTAAAAGGAACAATACTTGTATCGAAGTCAATCCTTTAAGCAATCAAATATTAGGCTATGTCCGAGATCTCAGAATGCATCCTGCCTACAATTACATGAGAGATGGAGTACAAATAACGATTAGCTCTGATGATCCACTATTTTTTGGTTATAAAGGGCTTAGTTATGATTATTGGCATATCTATATGGCATGGCAGTTGAGTTTAAAAGATTTAAAAAAGCTAAGTAAAAATGGAATCATTTATTCCAGCTTGACCGTTCAAGAAAAAGAGATTGCATTGAAAAACTGGGAAAGAAGGTGGGAATCATTTGTGTATGATGCGCTGAAAAAACTTAGTGGATAATTGATTTAAAAGGTTAGGTTACTGAAATATACTCCTTTCTCATGCATAAATGGACCTTCTGCAGGGTTCAGATCCAAAGGCTTACCATAATAGTCTGTAGCCTTCAACCCTAATTCTTGATAAATACATGAAGTCGCTGCATAATCCCACATACAACCTCCTCCTCTCTCTTTTTTGGGCATTTTGATCATGCCTGCAGGACCATTTGCTATTACCCTAATTGCATTCAAAACGGATCCTCCTCCCCCAGAAATCTCTTTGGACTCACTAAGACCTAATCTGTCTATATGCCCTATAATGATGAGTTGTAACTCATCAGAACCCTTATCATCTTTAAGCTTCTTATCTGTAACATAGCTTAGGTGATCATTAGCTTTTTCTATTTGCCATAATGCACTATTCTTAAATGCTCATTGACCTCTGATAGCGCTGTAGTATTATTTGTGCTGGGGTCATAAACAACACCGATCTGAGGAGTCCCATCTTGAGCAACTAATGCTATAGAAACAGCAAAACCAGGATGACCATTTATAAAGGCGAGTGTCCCATCCATTGGGTCCACACACAAAAAAAATCCTTCATAAATCGACTCCCGTCATCTTCGGTTTCTTCCGCCGTCACTCAATGAAGATTTTTAGCCATAGGTAAAACCTAATTATCAGTGTGTAACCATTGGTCACACCTTTTTTGTACTATTTTGATAGGAACTTTGTAGGACATAAAAATTCAAAATTATTATAGATATTAAAGAAATACATGCCTTATGGAGGGGTGTAGCAGAGCATAGTTCGGTACCTACAGCCGACGCGTTAATCATTGCTGACTTAGCAGATGCCTTAGTAATCGAGTACAGAAAACGATTTGATGAATATTATAAAGCTGATGAAGGTGAAACTACCCCACCTCCACCTAAAGACGGACCAGTATTTATAAATGATTCTGATGCTTGGGTGTCACGACAATACACCAAAGAATATTTAACAGAATAATTTACGAAAATATTATGGT
>CACLQQ010000014.1 GCA_902609095.1 uncultured Bacteroidota bacterium
ACCGATGGAGTCAAACCACGAATCACTTGACTTTCCCCTATGGAATGTCAATGGTTTAAACCCCATACCAGGTGATTCTAATGCCGTATATGCGACATCCTTACCCCAAATCCTTCAAGATGCGGGCTATTATACCATTCACGCAGGTAAAGCACATTTAGGTGCTATAGGTACTCCTGGTGAAGATCCTCTCAATCTTGGTTTTGACATTAATATAGCTGGTCATGCAGCAGGTGCTCCGGCCAGTTATTACGGTGAGGATCATTATGGTAATGCTACGGATAATCCCAGTGTTTGGGCTGTTCCAGGATTAGAAGAATATCATGGATCTGAGACCAACCTTACTGAAGCAATTACCCAACAAGCCTTACAAGCTCTTGATACAGTTGTAATGAGCTCGAAACCATTCTTTCTATATCTATCCCACTATGCAGTGCATACACCCATCATGGGAGATAAACGATACCTGCAGCATTATTTGGATTTAGGTATAGATTCTACAGAGGCTAAATATGCATCTATGCTTGAAGCCATGGATAAGAGCTTAGGTGATGTGATGGATTATCTGGAGAAATATGAGTTAACTGATGAAACAGTTATATTGTTCATGTCTGATAACGGAGGGCTCAGTGCTGTGGCTCGAGGAGGGACACCTCACAGACATAACTTACCACTAAACAGTGGTAAAGGCTCCATATATGAGGGAGGTATCCGAGAGCCCATGATTGTGAAGTGGCCGAATAGAGTTAAACCTAACACTGAAAGTGATCAATATTTGATTATTGAGGATTTCTTTCCTACAATCTTAGAGATAGCAGGTCTCCATGATATTAAAGTTGTGCAGGATATAGATGGACATAGTTTTGTTTCTCTTTTCTCAGATGATGCAAGTGATAAGCCACAAGATCGTCCACTCTTTTGGCATTATCCGAATGAATGGGGCACTCAAGGGCCAGGTATTGGAGCTTCAAGTGCAATCAGATTAGGTGATTATAAACTTATCTACTATTATGAGGATGAATCATATGAGCTCTTTAATATTAGTGAGGATATAGGGGAACGAGTTAATCTAATTTCTCAGAATTCAGTAAAAGCCAAAGAATTAGCAGAAGTATTAACCGACTACCTCCAAAATGTTAAAGCCCAAATGCCACGACATAAAACTGATGAGCAAACTGTCAAATATCCCAGATTCAAAGAGTTGTAGTTATTTACCCCTCTTGTAATCAATAAGCGCAGAATGATGAGCTATAATTTGTCCACTCTTTTTTGTTAGAAAGGGAATAAGGATTCTCCTCGTGATTATGCATTACAGTATATGCAACGTGGTTAGGCGAAACAGTCATTTGCCCAACTCTACTATAGTAATTTAGGAGGGATGAGAGATCTTCTAAATAATGATCGTACGAGTAATCTGCACGAGTATAATGTTCTCTGTATGCAGATACAAATGAACTGATCATGGAGGAAGCCAGTGGAATTTATTCCGAGTACATCCATAGTGGATGTATGAAGACTGAGAAAGAATAAATACTAGTCAAGCAGTACCTAATATTCAAAACAAGCTGGTTATAGCACCAGCTATATTACAGTTAAGCCAATCATATGTAATGCCATGGTGGAGATGGCTATAACCATAGAACTCAGCGGTGAGCCGTTTCACTTGTCAGAGCATTTTTTAATCAATTGAATAAGAATGGAAACATTCCAATCTCCTTAGGGAGGTGGGAGCTAACTGGAATAAAGTTTTTGACTTATAGTATAAATGAGTTATTCATAGATTTTTTCTATCTCATTTCGTTCTATCTGAACACCTATTTCAAATAGCTGCTAAGCTTCTGAAGAGCTAAGCTGGTTGAACAAGTCAAAGCTTCCCGAAATGATATCTAAACCTATCTTAAAAGCATAGATTTCAGTATGGACATAGATGTTGCTGGTTGTCATCTTGGCGATGAGAGGTTCTAACAATTCAATAATTCGTCGTACCAGTTTCTTGTCTTGCATGATCTCAAATAGAGATTTTGACTCATTGATGAAACTTCAGACATCAGATTTCGAAAATGTAGTAATTAAGTGTCTGAGGTCTGATTGAAATATTGGAGCTGTGAGGTTGTTGCTTACAGCTTTTACTTTAAGGCGATCTTCAAACTAATTAGCCTTTCTGAAGGATCGCAGTTCTTTGATTGCAGCATTCAATATTTTTGGAAGGTGTCTGCCAAACTTGAATAAGATTCGACTGGAGTCAACTAAGATAGAAAGTAGATTCTTGGGATTCTTGATATGACGATCTAAACTATCAAAAGCTTTATCTAAATCTTGCCGCTTATCTATTGGTGGGTAGATATATTCTAAAACGAAATTACGAAACAAATCAATTCGCTCAACTCCGGATGAATCAGGTATGTCATAGTTCTCATTTAGGTAGTCATATTGATATCTATGAAAAATAAGTTCCCTGTAAGCTTCTATTACGGCAGATTCTAATTCTTGATGACTCATATTACCAGCTATCTATCGTTCTGTTAGGATTTGCCTTTAATTGATGATTTGCCATTGCAGAGCAAATCCATTTGCGAGTATCGGCAGGATCTATGACTTCATCGAATTCAAACATACTTGCAGCCTCTATAGCTTTACCTTTTTGATAAGCGGCATCAACTAATTTATCGAACAGGGCTTCCTTACCTTCTTCTGATGCTGCTTCCTCTAATTCTTTTTTGAAACCCAGTTTAACTGCTCCCTCTATGCCCATGGCGCCAAATTCTGCACTGGGCCAAGCTAATGATAACAATGGCTCATGAGTACTTCCGCCACACATGGCCATGGCGCCGAGACCATATGCCTTTCGTAAGAAGACGGTGATGATAGGTACCTGCAACGAAGCACCTGTGATATATAGACGAGAGGAGCGCCTTACCAAACCCTCTAATTCTGTATCTGGTCCAACCATAAACCCAGGAGCATCGCATAAGGATAAGATCGGAATACCGAATGCATCGCATAGCTGCATAAACCGAGAGACTTTATCCGCAGCGATACTGTCTACTGCTCCACCAAGATGTCTGGTACTATTAGCTATAATACCATAAGGCCTACCTTCTATACGACAAAATCCAGTGACCATATTTCGTCCATAGCCCCCTCTAAGCTCTAAGTACGAATCGGTATCTACGAGGGTTTGAATCACTTTTTTTACATCATAGGCGAACTTTCGGTTTTCTGGGATGACCGATCGTAATGCGCTCTGGTCTGGGCATGTCCACGAGCTATCTGCTCCTTGGAAGTATGATAGATATAGTTTGGTTACGGCCGTCGCTTCAGTTTCATCTTTTACAAGTATGTCTATGACCCCTTTTTTATATAAGTCTGTTGCTTTACCAATCTGAGAAGGGTGGAAACTTCCTAAACCGCCACCTTCAATCATGGCCGGTCCCCCCATACCCATGTTACTATTTTCGGTTGCAATGATTACATCGGAGCATCCCGCTATAGAGGCATTACCAGCAAAGCAGTAGCCAGCCACTATAGCAATGCGAGGTACTTTGCCACTGAGACGTG
Organism: uncultured Bacteroidota bacterium; assembly: GCA_902609095.1. Taxonomy (GTDB): domain Bacteria; phylum Bacteroidota; class Bacteroidia; order Chitinophagales; family Saprospiraceae; genus GYS-P2D. Next base: position 3,559 of record CACLQQ010000014.1, read on the forward strand.
CATACTCTACGAATGTGGGTATATTAAGGCCTCCCAAGGAAATTAAATCACAATCCACATCACCTGGGCGACCGCCACCTCCTTCTACATAGAATACGACAGGACGCATAGAGGATTTAGCAATCTCTATAATTCGATCTGTCTTTTTGTGATTGAAGGCTCCTTGTGTACCAGCTAAGACCGTGTAATCATAAGACAAGATGCAGCAACTTGATTTAGATTCACAGTATCGATCACCATTGATCGTTCCAATCCCACATATCAAGCCATCTCCAGGAGTGCTCTTGATGAGATCTTGATAATCTCGCCGGGATCTCTGTGCCGCTACAGTTAGCGCGCCTATCTCTAGGAAACTACCTGTATCGCAGAGGTCTGATATGTTTTCTCGAGCTGTTCGCCTTTTCTTAGCCTTGCGCTTAGCAATGCGTTCTGTTCTATTTTCGTCCACGAGGAATGATCTCCGATCAATAAAATCCTGGTAGTCTTTTCTGACTTTACTTTTTTTAGGCATGTCGTATATGATTGATGTAAAGATATTTATCTAATACTTATCCATCTTATGCCAATTAAGAGTGGGACATTATGTCAACAGAATTAATTGACACTTATAACTTGTCACAAAATTCTACCGCATATGTCTTTAGATCAATTCAGAGAAGAAGTAGTGGACTTTTTAGAGGCGAACTGCCTGAAGTCCATGAGAAAACCAATATTAGATGAAAGCGATACCTACTGGGGTGGTCGTAATGCCACATTCAAAAATGAAGACCAAGAAAAGTGGTTTCATGCTATGGCAGAAAAAGGTTGGACTACTCCGACTTGGCCAGCGAAATATGGAGGCGGAGGACTCTCAAAAGAACATGGAATTGTGTTGAAAAAAGAAATGACACGCTTAGGCTGCAGGCCACCTTTATTGAGCTTTGGGATTTGGATGTTAGGACCTGCCTTACTTAAGTTTGGTTCTGAGGAGCAGCGCGAAGAGCACTTGCCAGGAATCATCAAAGGTGAAGTTAGGTGGTGTCAAGGATATTCGGAGCCAGGAGCAGGATCAGATTTAGCGGGATTGCAAACTTCTGCGATTTCTGACGGCGATCATTATATTGTCAATGGTCAGAAGGTATGGACATCTTACGCTGACCAGGCGGACAAGATTTTCGCCTTGACGAGAACTGATAATTCATCTAAAAAGCAAATAGGGATTACTTTCCTACTGATAGACATGTTGACACAGGGGGTCTCCACTCGACCTATTAAGCTCATTAGTGGGAAATCACCATTCTGTGAAACCTTCTTTGACAATGTAAGAGTACCCAAAGCCAATGTGATTGGCGATGAAAATGCTGGATGGACAGTAGCGAAGTATCTCTTGACGCATGAGAGAGCAAGTATCGCAGGTGCATCAGATTCGGATGTCATGACACCTATATCTTATTATGCTAAGAGCAAGGTTGGAGTTGATAAAAATGGTGTGTTGAATGATGTGATGTTGAGAAGTCGAATCGCAGAATGGGAGATGGATGCTGCTTCGTTCAAGTTTACCATGGATCGTTATGCACAAGAAATGAAGGCTGGCCAGTCCATTGGAGCCAAGTCATCCTTCATGAAATACTATGGGGGCGAATTGAACAAGAAGAAGTATGAACTCAGATTAGAGTGCGAAGGGAGAACATCTTTAGCATGGGATGGAGAAGGGTTCAAAGGCGGCAAGGTCGCCCGTCAGTTCTGTCGAACCAAAGGAAACTCTATAGAAGGAGGGACGAGTGAGATACAGTTGAATATAGTTGCTAAACACATATTAGGATTACCATCATAATAAGTCAATCATGAGTTACGTATTAACAGAAGAACAAGAATTTCTAAAGAGCTCTGCAAAGGACTTGTTGAAAGAAGCTCCAGTAGCCTTAGTAAGAGAATTAAGAGATAATCAAAATGAGCTAGGATACTCATCAGACCTCTGGAATGCAATGGTTGAGATGGGATGGCCTACAACAGCTTTGTCAGAAGATTTAGGCGGCTTAGATTTTGGTTTGAAGGGCTTGAATATCCTAATGGAAGAATGCGGTAGGACGCTTTCTAACTCACCATTATTTAGCAGTTTGTTGGCTGGATTAGTCATTCAAAAGTATGGTGGGCAATCTCATAAAGAGGTACTGACTAAAGCTGTTAGCGAAGGTGCTACAATAGCCATTGCTATACAGGAGGGGCAGCATTATCAACCTAAGAATAATGGTACGAGTGTAATAGGAGGGGCCATGTCAGGTTCTAAGACGATGGTGGCTGATGCTCATGTAGCTGATCACTTTTTAGTCTCATATAATACAGATAATGGAGTCGAGGTTGTTCTTATAGACGCTAAGTCTCAAGGAGTATCTATTTCCAAAGAATTCTACATGGATAGCCGCTTTTACTCTACAGTGACTTTTGATCAGGTAGCTGTGGATGAGAAGGAGGTTCTTTCAGCAGGTAAAGGAAAATCAGTGGTTAGTTATATCACTAACTGCGCATCTATATTGATTAGCTCAGAGTTGATAGGGCTGATGACTGAGGCATTTGAGAGAACAATAGCATACCTAAAGGAACGTCGACAGTTTGATAAGGTAATAGGAAGTTTTCAAGGGTTGCAGCATAGGGCAGCAGATCTATATGGAGAAATAGAAGTAGCTAAAAGTATTGTGCTTAAAGCTGTGGATGCTCTGGATGAAAATGATATCATGGCACCAGCGCTTTGCAGCATGGCTATGGCAAAGACCTCTAAGGTGGCAAAAACGGCTACGAATGAAGGAGTTCAAATGTATGGTGGTATAGGGATGACAGATGACGAGGAAATTGGCTTTTTCTTAAAAAGAGCAAGAGTTGCAGCATCTCTTTTCGGGGGTTATACCTACCACCTGAATCGCTTTGCTAAAATGAGTGGTTATTAGAGGATTTCATCAAACTCATCTTCTACATCAGTAGAAGTCTGAATACTACTTTGTAGTTCACTCTTAAGTGACTGTTGTGATTGGAAGATGTCTTGTATTTTTTGTGCGATATGAGGAGTAAGTGTAGCCTCTGATAGGACGCTAGAAGGATTGTCGCTTAGGTCCGATAGTTTGTACACTTGTTCAGTAGAATCGTTTTCTACTTTCATGGTATATCGGTTATTATGAAAAAACATAGTGAACTTCCAGTTTTGCTTATTCCACTCCTTGATGATTCTCATTAGTTATGACTTGTGTGAATTGATTATACTTTTGGTGATTGATTCGTAAAAATCAGGATCAATATCCAATTTTTTTAGGATTCGGATGTGATTGTTAATTGTTTTGAAATCTCCTCTTACGGCAGGTCCTGTTTGCATGTCTTTAGGAGTACAACCTTCATTAAGTTTAGCAAGTGTTTCATTCATTAAGGGCTTCAACAGTTCGAAGTCCACTGATTGTTTGCGGCAATACTCTTGTGCAGTATGGTATAATTGATTGACAAAATTATTGACGATTACGGCTGGAACATGGAGTTTGGATCGATAGTCATCACTACAGCTCATGGACTTTTCAGAAAGCTGATTCGTTAATTCTTCTAATTGTTTAGTTGATGCAGCATTATTACCAGTAATGGATAATGGGATCTCCTTAAATGATAGTAGCTTCTCTTTTCTAAGGGTTTGTAATGGATAGATAACGCCATGTTGTCTATGTTCATCTGAAAGAGTAGAAGGTTTAGTTCCTGAGGTGTGTGCTACACAGTAAGGACTGCTCAGATTTAAATTACTTAACTCATGGCTGATTGTTGAGACGGCATCGTCATAAACACATATGAGATATATATCCGCACTTGTATCTATATGACTCAAATCATGGACTACATGGGGGTCAAGTTCCTGTAGCTCAGTATAGATAGTCGAACGACTGTAGATTTGATAGCTCATGTCATTAATCTGAGAGAAATTATTACAGAACTGCTTAGCTACATTGCCAGAACCGAGGATGACAACTTTCAAATCTTTACGGACTGATTATACATCAAGTATAAAACAAGAAAGCCATTGAGGTTTAGTCAACGGCTAACTTTAATATATTCTATTAGAAAGTGTTCTGTTTTTGTTGAACTTATCTAATGGTTGAATATTAGAAAACTATAAGTTACACCATGAAGACAATGAAACTTAGCGGTACCACGCAGCTTTGGCAGAGATATAGGTGGTTATGTCAAACAGCTGTAATATATAATCTATGTGGCTAAAGCTGTAGACTTAGTCTGATGCTTGAACAATAGACTCAAGAGTATACCGAATAACATCATCAGTGAACCTAACCAGACTAAGTTGATTCCTGGAAAGACATCTGCCTGAACGATTAATATATCTGATCGAGGTACATCCTCCGCTATGAGTAGCTCCATAGGCTCACTATTGCGATTATCTTTTGCTATTGCGAATGTAATTTGACCAGTATTAGGGTCTATATTATTAAATCTAACATGTATGCCCAATTCAGTATTGTAATCCTTGATACTGAAGGGTTGTAAGTCCTGAATTATGTAAAGTGGTTTGAGCTCTACTGAAGACTTGTTTTTTCTTATAACACTAAGTTGTGCGCCAAGAGCTATATCTCCTTCTTTAGGTTGATAATTAGGATGCTCAGGTGATCTATCGAAACCTCCTAAGCTTATCAAACCATTATCAAACATTATCGACTCTCCTGGCCGAAGCTTATATAAGACAAAATCCAATTGATCTTCCTCGGTAAACAGATTACTAAACCCTTCTTCTCCTAATTTCAATTTAATTCCTAATGGATCAATAATATCTGGAATTTGGAATATTAGGGCATCCTTCAATCCCAATCCTGGATAGGCGTCATATACCTTCTTAGTCCTCTCATCAGTAACCTTGAGATGTAAAGCTACAGTCATGTCATAACCGTCTATATCACTGTGTTGCTCAGAATCAAAATCATGACTAAAATCATAAGCTATAACATCAACCTTATAATTCTTTTCATTGATCTTCTCTCCAGGGGTAACGAGATGTGAGAGATACTTGAGCGAGTCCTCAACCATCTGTGCATTTTCGATATCTTGTAGATGGAGTGGAGGGGTGGCCTGTGTGAATACATCATAGGTAAGATTGTGACTTGTACCTGGATTAACGGCTTCAATCTTTGTATAATCAGTAGAATATATCGCGGAAGGGAAGGTTGAGAATTCCGAAACTGTTTGGTTTTCTTTGTCCACCTCTCTAAAGTCCAGCTGATAGGTTCTTAGATTCGCGACTAAAGTATCACCCACATAATTGATGTAGTATTTTGAGGTAAAGAAGGGCTCACCTTTGATTAGTACTATGGCTTTATCAGCTGCACTTCCCTCTAAGAAGTCCTTAGTTATAAATGGATTCTTGGATATATTTTGCTTGTTTAATCCAGTAAATAAAATACCTATGATTAATATACCAAATCCAATATGAGAGAGTGAAGCTCCTCCGATTTTCATATTGCCTTTGATGAAAAAGATAATATAATCGAGGTTGGCTATAATCGTGAATAGTCCTGTAAACAGGAGTGCCTGATGTTGCCAAGTTGGTCTTAGGAGGTAACTCGCGATGAGAAATGTTAATAAGGCAGATATCAATGCTACAACTCCAATATGCTTTGTTGCCTTGCTACTATATGCTGACCAATTCAGTGCTTTGTACCTCAATAATATAGCGAGCCCACTGAGTAGGCACATAAACACTCCAATCCAAATTTGGAATCTGTTATGATGTTCGACTTGATCTTCGATGACTTTACCAATGTACTCAGGATCAAATAACTCCACAATTTTGTTAAAGACTGGTAGTGATGTTGAGATACTCATTAATAAGCAGGAAAATAATAGCACTAACGCTCCAATAAACATCCAGAATTCTCGACTATAGAGTTCTTCTTCTTTTTCTTTGATCGGAATTGACTTGGCACTAACAACATACTTAACAATTCCTAACAGAACAAAAAATGCCAAGAATAGGCCTAACTGCGCTTCAAGGCCCATCGTTGTAAAGGCATGTACTGATGTTTCACCTAAGATGCCACTGCGTGTTAAGAAAGTACTGTAAACTACAAATATAAATGCAAGTATGTAGTAAATGTAAGTAGACCGATAGGCATAACCAGTATTGTTGGCAATTAGGTTAGTATGTATCCCTGCCACTAATAGTAACCATGGAGCAAGTGATGAATTTTCTACTGGATCCCATGCCCAATATCCACCGAATGTGAGGGCCTCGTATGCCCAGGCTGAACCCATTAAGAGCCCAAGACCGAATATGAATGCAGAGAAAAGAGACCATTTTAACACAGGTCTCATGACTTCCTTGTGTGCTCTATTTGTAAGGCCAGATATGGCATAACAAAATGGTATGGACAGTGATGCAAAACCTAAGAAAAGAACTGGAGGGTGTATGGTCATCCAGTAATTTTGTAATAGTGGATTTAATCCTTTGCCCTTCACCAAGCTGAGATAATCCGCATTACTAAATATAGGACCTTCAAATACATCTCTAATTAGTGTGAAAGGGCTACTGCCGATTGAGACTTCACCTCCAAAGGGTAGATATAATCCTAACAACATGCTTCCTATACCCACTTGTATCAATGCCAAGGTGGTTAATACCGGAGCTTCCCACTTTTTACCTGTTTTGATTAAGACAATCCCAAGAATTACATGCCAAAACATCCAAAGTATAAAACTACCTTCCTGATCAGCCCAAAACGCAGAAAGAATATACTGCATGGGTAAAGCATCTGATACAGTACGATACACATAGCTGTATTCAAACATTTGGTTGACCATAGCATAAAATATTATACCTATAACGCCATAGAGGCCAATACCATGTAGGATGAACCCAGTACGGCCCATATTTCGCCATACTATATTTTTGTCCTTAATGTGGCGATAATAGCTGAACGCACTAAATAGTGCTGCTACAAAGCTTAATAGAATAAAGAAGTGCCCGAGCTGACCTACCCAAAGATGCTCTCCAAGATATTTTATTTTTTCCATGGATTTAACCTGCAGTATTGCGAAGTGCTAGCTCTTCGTCTTTGTACTTAGATGGACATTTTAAAAGAACTTCTGATGCCAGAAACTCCTCTGATCCAAGCATTCGTCCTGTAACTACAATCTGCTCTGATCTTTCAAAGTCTCTCGGTTTTGGCTCTTGTAAAATCACTTTTTTCTTTACACCGGCCTCATCCACGAGGTAAAAACTAAATCTATTGGGATCTTCTTGTGGATTATAATCGATCGGGTCCGTTAAGGATAGTTGACCTACGATCTTAGATTTCAATTTTGTTTGGATGGCTGTGTCAAAAGTTGCATATGTACTCAGATTCTGAGATGAAAGAACTAATGCTACGCCACCTAACATCAGCATAATAATAGCTATGACATGTGTTTTTTTCACAGACTGGGGTTTCTTTTCAAAGATAAGGCTTTAACTGAGGCTAAGGTTTACGCAAAGCATCTCTTTAGATTTATTTTAAACAGATTGAGACGCTATAACTATATCTTGGCGTTCATAAGTATCAGAGTTATAGGATTAAATGATTATAGAGTATAAAAATATTGCGATTGGAACGAGAATAAGCAATGCCTCATTCAGCCTTGCCGAGGGAGAGTTTGTGATGTTAACCGGAGAAGATAGTGACGCAATCAATGATTTGATCAAAAGCCTATATGGTGCTGTTGCTATTAAAGGTGAACAGGCAGTGGTACTGGATCAGTCTATGTTGGAAATCAATCAGGAAGAGATGGCTTTTTTACGAAAGCAAATTGGATTAGTGTTACCCTTTGATGTTTTGCCACTTCATATTACGATGATTGAGGTATTAGACACAATCTTGCATGCTCAAGATGTAATTGATGCTCGAGAGAGATTAGCTAAAATATCCTCGTTATTAGAGAGATTAAAATTACAGAAGTTTCAAGAGTTAATAGTGGCAGATCTATCCAATGAAGTTAAACAGTTGATCTGTATTGCTGCAGCCTTGATAAAAGAGCCCACATTACTGATAGCCTCTCAGCCAACAATATTCTTGAGCGAGGCGAATATAGACTTAGTTATGAAAGTAATATATGAACATGCCAAAGATCTGAGTATTACGAGCTTAATAGCTACTCATGACCTCCAGTTAATACAGAATTATCCGTCGAGGATTCTACAGGTTGCAGAACAGAGAGTAATCGACTATACTCAGTAATGATTAGGTTCTTATGCATTTCCATGAATTTATCACCGTATTGATATTTCATAAAAATATCCTGTACGGCAACATCTGACTGAGCTAAGGAGAAACTGAACCTCCCGTTAGACTTTAATTCTACGCCTTGACTATAAAAGTCATTGATTCTAATACTAAGTTTGTCTTCTTTTTGATGGCTTTTTATTTCGCCTTGTACAATTATTTGGTCGTCTAATAGGGTGGTAACTCTCGTAATTATTTTTGGAATTGCATAATCTTCAGTTCTTGTAGTAGTTGTGTTTTTTACTGCATTTGGTGTAATCGTACGTCCAATATTGGTTATAGAAGCGATATATGAATCTGAACCATTATTGATCACCTTCGACTTTAATTTAAGAGTTTCTCCTTCGATACCTTTTAGGTGATAACTGATATAAATCGCATTATTACTAGTTTGGATATCAGTGATGGAGATATCAATGTTGCTTGAATTTCTATGGGATAAGCTTTTTAAATATGATTCAATCTTGGAGGGAGCTCTTGCCAGATAGGTTCACGGAATATTTACGAGATTTGAATATGGCAAATGGACCACTGATGTCATCTTCAATTAATGCTGATTTAGCAGTAGTCAATTCTTTTCTTATTATTCTGTCATTGACATCAAATAGTTCTGCATTAATATCTGCAATACCTTTGAGTAAATAGGTATAGTCTTCTTCAATCATTTGAGCTGCCATGGACTGATCTTGGCCTGTGATGATTGTACTGAGTAAGCAGGCTGTAAGGGCAAGTAATAATGACTTCATAATACCTCTGAATATAAAAGTAATGGTGCCCATATATTACAGAACATTAGCAATTGCAGTTGTCTTATTATTATATATCTACATATATATTTTATAATGTGTAAAGCCGTGAAATCATTTACAAAAGAGGCTGAGACAGTTTAAAAGGGTAACGTTGTTACCTCATCTATGAAATGATTAAACAAGCGTCTATCGAACAAAAGAACAAAAGCAACACCAAAGAAAGCTCCCCAGAGATGTCCTTGGTGATCGATGTTGTCCCCACCTTTATAAGAAGCCCAATGAGAGTACCCTATATATAGCACAGCAAAGAGTACGGCGGGCAGAGGGGGGAATAGGAACATTTGCCACGGATCGAAAAAGCAGTAGACTAAAACAAGAGACGAGGTGACACCTGAAGCTCCAATACTACTAAAGCCAGGATTGTTAGCATGTCTGGCAAAAGAGCCGAGATTTGCAAAAACTATAGCAACTATGTAAAATGTAAAATAGGCGATATACCCGCTGTTAGGGCCAAATCGCATTTGGAAGTATAGCTCAATGAAACCTCCAAACTGGTATAAGACAAACATATTGATCAATAGATGGCCCTTACTACCGTGGACGAATCCACTACTCAAAAGTCTGTAGTATTGTCCATGATGCTTCTCTAAAGAAGGACGATGAGATAGCTCTCCAACCATCTGCGGATTATTAAAGCAGTAGTAGCTGATTAATCCAGTTACAGCCATAAATACATATGTCATAATCATATGCCAAAGATATAGCACAAAAAAGGACATTAATCTAGTACTGTCTCCTGAAAAACCATGTTATTGTTAGCTTATTTTTTTTCTATTTTTTTTAGATTTTCTAAACCATCGATTCCAATGTTGTCAGTGAGTTTAGATAGATCGTCTAAGTTCACTCGTCCATCTAATCGAATGAATATATTCTGATCTGTCTCTCTAACCATTAGTAAGAGGTTTTGGACATAGTTGTCGCCGTCTGATTGGTCAGTATAGAGATAAACTCTTTCACTACCATCCTTAACTGATATTAGTTCTGACATAGATGAAGACTGTGCTATGCCTCGTGCTGTTTTGAATGTTTCGTAGTCAGCATTGTCTTCTTGGATATAGATTTTTAGACTATTGATGTCTTTAACCATCTCTTTGATATCAGCCCCGTCTACATCGATATCCATAGCGGCAAACATCGTAAACATCTCTTTATTTACAGAGATAATAGCTACGTCATCTCGATGCTCCAGATCATTAAAGAAAGAGTTCAAAGATTGAGCACTGATAGTAGTTGATGTGATAAAAACGGTGATGAATAATGCAATTATATTTTTCATGATTTATATGATTTCAATTAAAATTTATTTAGTGTTATAAAATGTGAATAGCCTTGTCTTGTCGAATTGTGAAAGCCCTTCTTTAACGGCTAATTCACTCTTATCTATTGATCCATTTAAGAATCCTAATGCTATCATAGTTACCTCAAGGGCCTTATCAGGAGCATCTATTACTTTATGATTATCTGTGCTCGGCAATACGAATATTGCTGAGGCTAAAATCAATGCAGCTGCAACTAGGCTCATCAACCTTCTTCGAGTAATTTTGAATAAGTTTGACTTAGGCTTAATAGTAATCGACCGTGTAGATTGCTGAGCTCGTTCTTGCTCAAAATATTGGAAGAGTAAATTCTCTGTTTTGTCCTCTAATAAACCTTCCTTGTAGTATTTTTTGAGCCACTCTTCCTCGCCGAGGCTTGTTTCTGCAGCCCAGTACTTTTTAAGTAAGTCTTTAGCATTTGTATCACTCATCTCTCGATATTTGATAATTGTTTTCTTAATGTTAACCGTGCTCTATGAAGGTATACTTTTACTTTTTCTATAGTTAATCCAGTTATTTCGGCTATTTCCTTATACTTATAACCTTCTACATCTCTAAGGTGTACCACTTGTTTTTGATCATTGGGAAGCATATTAATGGCTCCTTTAATCATACTCATGATATTGTTACTTTGAACTTGTTGCGCAGGATCCATCGTAATATCCTTAATGGCATAGTGCTCTTCCACAGGTTCATATGAATATTTCTTTTTTCTAAGCTTGTCGAGTGCCAAGTTTCTCGTGACTGTCATACACCATGCCTCTTTGTTGTCAATTTCTTTCACTTCTTCTCGACGCTTCCATACTTTTATGAAAACCTCTTGAACTACATCTTCAGCTGCCATTTGATTGCCCAATATGCGGAAGGCATATCGATATAATTTATGTTTTATGGGCATCACTGCTTGTAACATGTCGTTATTAATTGAGTATTTGTAAGGAAGACAGATTTCCATTTAATTTTGTTACAAATTATGCTTCAAAAATATCAAAGGCTTGCGCATCAAGGTATTAGATAGACTATTTCTTGAGGGATTTATTGGTCCTTACTTCCTGTCATTCTTCATGGTTGAGTTTGTCTTAGTCATGCAAAACCTATGGAAGGTAATAGATGATATACTTGGAAAAGGATATGGCATATTAGATTACTTAGAGCTCTTACTGTACATGAGTGTAGTGATGATTCCTTTAGCACTTCCCTTGACTGTCCTTTTGTCTAGTGTTATGATATATGGTGACATGGCTGAGAAATATGAGCTCACAGCCATAAAGTCCGCTGGAATTTCTCTCAATAGAATATTAGGTCCTGGTATAGCTGTTGCCATATTCACCATGTGTTTCTCATTATTCTCCTCAAATATCCTAAAGCCGGACGCAAATCAGCGCTTCTTAAAAAAAATGAAGGACATGAAGACTAATGAGCTCACCTTCGTCTTTGATGAAAAAGTATTTAATAGGGAGTTTCAGAACTATTCAATCTGGATAGATAAAAAGGAAAAAGATGGAAGAACTGTCCATGGAGTGAGAATATATGATCACCGTGATTCCGATAAGAGCATACTTAATATGCTCTACGCTGAGAGTGGGGAGATGTATACCACTCAAGATCAGAAATATCTCATCATGGAGTTGGACTCAGGGTATCAGATTAAAGAAATAAGATCTGAGGCTGCGCGGCAAGATCAAAAGTCATTCAATCAACCAGGGCGACCCGTAAGCAGAGTTTACTTTAGTGGTATCAGAAAAGTGTTCAAGCTTTCTGAATTACTAAATCTAAATCTCAATTCGATATCAGAAAAGAAGTTAGATGTCATGAACTCTTGGCAATTGACATCATTGCAGGATTCTCTAAGAGACGAAATTACATATAAGAAAGAGCGGTCAATGCATCATTTTGGGAATTTGACTAAACCGTATTCTAAAATTGCTCAAGAAAGGAAGGAAGCCAATGAGGATAAAGATTCCAATGCTCCTGTAAGCGCCTACGAAAAATTGGATGAACTCAAGAAACCCATACCGCAGAGAAAGTCGATGTCAAAGACAATCACATCTTCTAAGTACAAAGCCTTATTTGACGTTTTAGATATCTCACCAGGCGATGAGCGCATAGTAGATATGCTTGTTCCTAAGCAGCGTAGAACTATAATCGATAAAGCCATTAAAACTGCGACTGCTATGCGTGATAATACAGTTAATAGAGGAAATGAGTATCGTATCAAGCTTGCCTCTATTAAGTTTGCAGGACTGCGATTGAATCAGCAGTTTTCTTGGGCGGCAGTATGCTTGATCTTTTTATTTATCGGCGGACCGGCTGGAGCTATATTAAGGAAGGGAGGATTCGGCTTCCCATTATTAATTGCCATAGGATTTTATATGGTCTTTATTATGACCTATATAACAGGGGAGAAGCTATTGAAAAGCGGTGCCTTAGAGTCCTTCACAGCGGCCTGGCTGCCAAGTATTATACTATTACCTTTTGCAATAATTCTTAGCTGCTTAGCCCTTAATGATCGCAATATAACAGGGTTTAATCTTAGATCGAAAATTGATAGTCTAATCAGAATGATCAAGAGGACTTAATCCTGATCTTTGTCCAAGAGTTCTTCTTTTGTAGAGCGTAATTTGGTTTTACACCATTCAATGAGCTTTTTAGCCTCAGTTACTTTTTTGCTTAGTTCATCTATAGATATAGATTCTCCTTCGAGTTCACTTACGATTTGATCTAACTTGCTCTTAGCACTGGTGTACGTTCTTTTCTTAGGCATGAATCATTTTATTTGAGCAGTTTTTTTATCATCTGCAAACATAATCTGAACCTTTTGCCCTGACTTTAGTACAGATGCTTTTTTGACGGATTTACCATCACTCATTATATAAGTATATCCTTTATTTAGGATGATTTCTGGATCATTACCGTTGATCTTAGCCATCATGATGTCCAAGCTTGCCTGTTCAGCAGATACTAACTTTTTGACATAATCTGTAATACGATAATTTGTAAGTTCCAGAGTTTGGACTTCTCGATAGAGGATTCTTTCAGAAAGTGATCTCAATTGTTCTGATAGAATATTTAATCTGTTGAAAGAGCTATTTAGGATTCGTTCTGACAAAGTTGAAATCACTTGAAGTTGGTTGATTAAGCTTGATTCAAAGTGTAGCATTTGTTCAATCAAGAAATCTGCTACTGCAGTAGGAGTCTTCAATGATGATTTTGAAATCATGTCTACGATACTTTGATCTATCTCATGCCCAATCCCTATGATAAAAGGTAAGGGAGCCCGTGCTATGCGTGCAGCTATATTATAGTTGTCATATGCGGATAAGTCGAGCTTGCTACCACCACCTCGTAAAATGATTACAGCATCATAGGTGCCTTGGGATTTTCGTAGTAGATTGTCTATCGCATTGATAGTTTCGGACTCTACTTTCAGACCTTGTACACTCGATTCGTAGATGTTGATATTGAACTGATAACCATATGGATTAGCATTAAGATGTGATATGAAATCTTTATACCCTGCAGCTTCTGAGGAAGTAATCAAAGCTATATTCTGGCATATGATTGGAAGCTCAATACTTCTATTAAGATCGAAAAGCTTTTCTTCCTTAAGCTGATTAATAATCTCTTGCCTCTTAAGTTCTATTTGTCCAAAAGTATAGTTTGGATCGATGTCATCTACCACGAGCTTCATGCCATAGCGTTCATGAAACTCTACTTTACATTTGAGTCTTACTGATCTACCTTCTTGAAGGAGTTCATAGATAACATCACCTATCTTACGTTTGATAAATCTGAAACTGCTTTGCCAGAGATTGGCCTGTGCATTGGCGTTAACCTGTAGAGTTATTTCATCCTTATCTATTAGGTCGATATAGTAGTTGCCTCGAGACTCTTTGCACTGACTGATTTCAGCGTCTATCCAGATTGGTTCTCTGAAATTGAGAGCAATAACTCGGCGTATGTACTCATTAACCTGATAGAGCGTAAATGACTCCAAACTCAGCTTAAGACAAAACTTCTTTTACGATATCTGCTGCCTCTTGTAATACAACAGCTGATCGAACCTCTAAACCAGAATTATCAATTAAGTCTTTAGCAATCTCTGCATTAGTACCTTGTAATCTTACTATGATCGGTACGTTGATGTTCCCCATATTTTTGTAGGCGTCAACCACTCCTTGAGCCACTCGATCGCATCTTACGATCCCACCGAATATGTTTATTAGGATAGCTTTTACATTTGGATCTCTTAGGATGATCTTAAATGCATTTTCTACTCTTTCGGCATCTGCAGTTCCTCCTACATCTAAGAAATTAGCAGGAGAACCACCACTTAATTTGATGATATCCATAGTCGCCATAGCTAACCCTGCACCATTCACCATGCAACCTACATTACCATCAAGCTTGACATAATTCAATCCAAACTCCTTAGCTTCAACTTCTGCAGGGTCTTCCTCTGTAAAATCTCTCATTTCTGCTAGATCAGGATGTCTAAATAATGCATTGTCATCAACTGTAGTTTTACAATCTACAGCTAAGATTTCGTTCTCACAGTTTTTTAAACAAGGGTTAATCTCTATTAGGGACAAATCATTCTTAACAAAAGCTCCATATAGATTAGAGATGAATTTCGTCATCTCTTTGAATGCTTTACCTGATAGACCTAAGTTGAATGCTATTTTTCTGGCTTCATATCCTTGCACTCCTAATGCTGGATCAATATGCTCTTTGTGAACAAGATGAGGAGTCTTTTCAGCGACCTCTTCTATGTTCATTCCACCTTCGGTACTATATATAATGACATTTTGCTTTTTCTCACGATCCATCATAATGGATACGTAGTATTCTTTGCAGGCATCAAAGTCTGGAGCATAAGAATCCTCTGCGATCAATATTTTTTGAACCAGTTTACCCTCACCTTCAAGGCCTCCTGGAGTTTGTGGTGTTTTAAGCATCATACCTAATATATTGCCGGCATGTTCTTTCAACTCTGCTTTACTTTTAGCGAGTTTCACTCCGCCACCTTTACCACGCCCACCTGCATGAATCTGTGCTTTAACAACAACTACGTCTATTTCAGTTTCTTCTCTTAATTTGTTATACGCTGTGACGGCCTCTTCTACAGAGTCAACAACATATCCTCGTTGTATCTTTACGCCGCTTGCCGATAATATTTTTTTTCCTTGATATTCGTGAAGATTCATGCTTAGATATTTTGTGCAAATGTATTGATTTCAATTATAAAATCATTTTCGATTACATAAGTTTGAGAAGATCTAATTCATTAAGATAAGATCACCGAAAGAATTTTATACATTATAAATAATCATAAGGCATAAGCATATGAATAATCCTACATTAGCGCTTTTAAAAAATAAAATACACTAAAATGAAAGTAACTGTAGTCGGAGCTGGAAATGTTGGTGCTACTGTAGCTAATGTTATAGCGCACAAAGATATAGTTAAGGAGGTTGTATTATTAGACCTCATAGGTGATATGGCACGTGGTAAAGCATTAGATAGTTGGCAGCAAGCTCCTATTGATTATTATAGCACTCGACTTACAGGTACTGAGAATTATGATGATACAGCAGGATCTGATATAGTAGTAATAACAGCAGGTATTCCAAGAAAGCCGGGAATGAGTAGAGATGACCTGATCTCGACTAATGCTAAGATTGTTACCTCGGTTGTAGGATCAATCTTGAGTAAATCAGATAACCCAATTATTATTATTGTTTCCAACCCACTTGATGTTATGACTTATGCGGCACATGCTGCAAGTGGTTTTGATAGTACTCGAGTTTTTGGAATGGCTGGAATATTAGATACATCAAGATATAGAGCATTCTTGGCTACAGAGTTAAATGTTTCTCCTAAGGATATCCAAGCTTTGTTATTGGGTGGTCATGGTGATACCATGGTTCCTCTTCCGCGATATACTACTGTGGCAGGTATTCCATTAACAGAACTTCTTGCCGCTGATAAAATTGAAGCCATTGTTCAGAGAACTAAAAAAGGTGGTGGTGAACTGGTAAAACTAATAGGTACTTCAGCATGGTATGCTCCAGGAGCTGCTGCTGCTCAAATGGTTGAAGCGATTGTGAAGAATGAAAATAGAATTTACCCTTGCTGTGTAAAAATGGAAGGACAATATGGTTTAAATGACGTATATCTTGGAGTTCCCGTTAAATTAAATAAAAACGGTATCGGTGATGTAATCGAAGTTGGTTTGAATAAGGATGAGTTAGCCTTATTACATAATTCTGCGGATCACGTTAAGAAAGTAATGAACACATTCGATTCAATGAACCTTTAACACGATTAATCGTTTTTTGCTACATGGTAGAGTTTGATGTACTTGCATTAGATCAGATTAAAACTAATACAGGACAGGATCTTTTGTCTATGACGAAAGATAAGCCTGTCCTTCTCATATTCTTAAGGCATTTCGGATGTGTCTTTTGCCAACAAGCCCTTAAGGACATACATAAACTTCGTAAAGAGTTAGAAGGTAAAGGAGTGCAATTATGTTTTGCTCATATGGCCTCGATAGAGGAGGGCAATGACTACTTCGCTAAGTATGGCCTAACTGGAGTACCGCATATTTCAGATCCGGGATGTAAATATTATGCCAAGTTTGGTTTGATTAAGGGTAAATTCAACCAACTTTTTGGCTTGCAGGTTTGGCTTAAAACATTCGAGGCGGCAGTGAAACAAAAAAATAATCTTTTTGCCAAGTCTATTGGGGATGGATTCCAGATGCCTGGGGTGTTTTACTTGGTTGATGGCAAGATCACCAGTCAATTCATACATAATAAAGCTTCCGATCGCCCTGACTATTCCAGTCTCATCTCGGACTGCTGTGGGGCTTAAGCTTTTGTTATTTCAGTTAAGTGTATAATCTGTTCAATATCATCTGCGTTATCACAGTAATTAGTTGTCAGTGATGAAAAATATGTTCTACTCTTTTCTGCCTATCCTCATAGTTTATAGAATTCAAGCTCAGGATATGAGCTTCTGGGCAGATGCCATGATAAATAGTAGTAAGCCTGAACATCGGTTGTTAGCTTCTGACAAGTTCAAAGAAGCATTTGATGTAAGCATAAAAAAAGAAAATTCATTCAATAATAGCTACGAAGAATTAAGTTGGATTTCTGTTCAATATCCTGCAGATACGTCCTTCAGGATCATAAGTTGGCAGATTGAAGTTTCAGAATCTGAATACCTTTATTATGGTTATTTTCAAGATGCTAATGAGCTTGTTCCTTTCAATACTGCTAATGGTAATGATGGCCTCGATGAATATGATATTATTAATTTAAGCAATTGGTCAGGAGCATTGGTTTATCGCATCCTTCAAAACGATGAATCCTATATGTTATGGACATTCAGATTTATTGATGAATATACCAAGGTTAAAACTTGTGAACCCATTATTATATCAAGCAATAGTGTCAGTTTAGGAGATCCCATATTTCAAGAGGAAGAAGGTAGTCCTAACTATATGTCACGACACATACTACAATACTCGGCAGACATGAATGGCACACTGGATTACTATGATGAGATCAATCGAATCGTATTTGATAATTTGATTATGGTAGCTGGCCGAATGGAGGGGCAAGGAATGACTTATGTTGCTGATGGAAGCTATAGAAGTTTTGATTTTACTGATGGCAAGTGGAAAGCAAAAGACAAATTATTTAATCAAATTTCTGATAGAGCACCTCGGATTAGGGCGAAATCGACTGGAGGGAATGATCTATTTGGTAGAAAGGGTGGATAAGTAATAAGTACATCCTCTTAATTAGCTCCTATAATATGTGGTTATTTGTGAAGTTTTTAGCCTGATATGCAGGATGGTCTCCAGTAATATTTTTAAAATATTGAGGTGCTTGCCGATGAGGAAAAAAAGCCTAAGGTCGGATCGAATCTATTAATGTCAGTTTGGAATCCTACATGTGCACATTGATCACCTAAGAAAATGACTCCTAATTCAAAAGGAGTAGATCTGAAGCTTATCAAAGAAGGAACACTTTGAGTAAATCCATCACAGATGTTTTGCATGCTTACTGCTACCGATTCTATATAACCAGTGGAATCTATTACGATCTTATCTAAGGATATATCATAACATAGTTCTATTAATTCTTCTTTCGTTTGCTGTAGGCTTTCTGGAATGGTGTATGGAATTATGAAGACAATGAAGCTATGATCCATTATGCCAGAATGTTCCGCAGTTTCAAGAGATTGAACAAATAAAGAATTCCAAGTAATTATTGAGAGACAACATAATAGTAATCACCGCATAATACAAGTTTCCTTACAGTTACGAAAACATATATTGAATTATCAAATATGATTAGCCTCTCACTCCTTTATAGTTGTCAACTTTGAGCGTGTATTGGCCACATTGCTCTTTTGGAGCAGTATAATCTACTTCATACTTATATTTATGAAGCGCATTCAGTGCCTTTTTCAGCAGTGACCGATTATTGATTGTGGTTTTGAAATCATCGATTTCAATATAACTTACATTGCCTTTTCTGCTGATACATACTTTAAACACAATCTGTCCTGATTTAGATGAAGCTAAGGCTATCATACTGGGATCACGATAGATCACTTTCCTACCGAATATTCCATCTCCACTGGTGTCAAATTCGGCTTCACCATGATCTCCAGTTCCTATACCGCTATCATTATCATCACCACTACTATCACTGCCTTTACCAGCACCAGAATCTCCTTTGCCAGTTCCTGCATCACTGTCATCTTGGATGGAAGGATCTCGGTCTGCTGATCCTTCCTGCGATGTTTCGGCTGCATCATCAGTACCTTCTTCTTCTAAAAAAATGTCAGTTTCTTCGGCTATATCAATAGGTTCATCATCTATATCTCCAATAATATCTTCTATACTGGGTAATTCAGGGTTCAACACAACAGGCTCCGCAGAAGGAACTGGTTCTGGGCTTTCTTCTGGTATAAACTCAGGTTCAGGATCTTCGACTTCGATTTCTTCTTCTATGGCTTGTATATCACTTTCCTCTGTTGTTGTCTCGCTAAAAACCGGATCTGTAGGAGTTGGTTTAGTAGCCGGAGGGGTAGGGGTTGGCTTCGGAGGAGTTACAGTTGGCACTTCAATTTTTGTCGGCTGCGACACCTCGATTTTCTTTAGGGCTTCTGACTCAGGTCTTTGGACTCCTTCTTTTGATTGACTTTTAGTGCTGTTAGAACTTTTAGTATTGGTGAAATCTATGTTCTGAAAATTAACAGTAACTGCATATTGGGTATCGATATTTTTATCGGGATCGTATGGTAGCTTTAGGAACCAAGCTATCAATAACAAAAACACGTGTATGGCAATAGACTTGTTGAGGGAATTATTCCAGAGTGTTTTATTTGCAGGTGTACTACCCATATTCACTATTGACGACAACTTAGAGGGATATGCCCCCTTTTATTTTATGACGATTATTATCAATCTAAATGTTTAAAACGCTGTTAAAGATAAGAGTAGTACTCATCATATAATTAATTGCTGTACTAAATACTTTTTTGTGCTATTGCGTTATAGTCATATGATCAGAATAATTTTCAACTTAATAGCCATAATTTGTGGACTGTGCTCAGTTTTATTTGGGCAACAATTTTCTCTATCTGATGTAAGCGTGATCGTTGACGATCGTGAATTAATGCATCCCTACGCTGGTGGGTTGATCGCAGGTCAATTCAGTAATATTGATATTAATCTTGATGGCATCGAAGATTTGTTGGTCTTCGATCGACTTGGCGGAGTTGTGACTCCGATGATTTCCGACGGACAGCGTTACTCCTATGTGCCTGAATTGGCTGGTATTTTCCCACCTGCTAAGAATTGGATGTTGCTCCGGGATTATGATGACGATGGAATAAAGGACGTGTTTTGTAGTCCGACTATGATCAGTATTCCTGGAGTAGAAGTCTGGAAAGGTAGTATTGTTGATGGTCGGTTACGCTATGATCTCATCCGCAATCCAGCTAGGGATTTTGATATACTCTATATCCCTACAGGTAGTAGTTTTACACAGATCTATGTGAGTATTATTGATCTTCCAGAGATATATGATGTGGACCTTGATGGAGATTTAGACATTTTATCTTTTGAGCCATCTGGGTCTTATGTCTTTTATTATCAAAATATGGCAGTAGAGCGCGGATTGGCTCCAGATGAACTTGAATTTCAGTTAGGAGATCAATGTTATGGTAAATTCTTTGAAAGTGGGTTTTCTGAAGTAATAGACTTAAGTCTTAATGATCGGGAGTGTGCGAATTTTGCCAGAGCTCCAGGAAGTGGCGGAGTTCAAAATCGTCATAGTGGATCTACCATTACTGTCATAGATCCTAACAATGATAATTTACCTGATCTACTATTAGGTGATATTTCATATGATGGATTAATCCAATTGAATAATCATGGATCATTAGATAGGGCATGGATGACAGAAGAGATTTTAAGGTTTCCTTCGAGCTCGATACCAGCTGATATGGAAATTTTCTTGGCTGCCTATAATGTGAACGTACATAACGGTTCAGGAATTATCGTTGCACCCAATGACAAGATTAGCGGACAAACTGAAAATTTCACCTGGTTTTACCAGGAGACTGAAGACAATTACCTGCGATCAGATACCAATTTTTTGGTAAGAGATATGATGTTTCATGGCAGATATAGCAGTCCTATCTTTTTTGATGCTAATGGAGATGGACTGAATGATATTTTGGTAGGCTCCACAGGGACTTCCGACTTAGATGACGCACCGTCAGCAGTACTGCAGTTATACACTAATGTTGGTACAGCAACTGAACCTGTCTACGAATTATCAGAAAGTGATTATTTAGGATTTTCTGATTTCAACGAAAGTTCCAGATGGTATGCTCCAGCGGATGGAGACATAGATGGAGACGGAGATATCGACTTGATTATAGGTGACGATGCTGGCTTCCTATACTTTGTAGAGAATCAATCTGGGCTACCCAATAGATTCAATTGGAGACAACCTGTGTACCAAGCCTTTGATATTAGAGTCAGTGCATTTGCCAATCCATCTATTTTCGATGTGAATGGTGACGGATTGGGCGATTTGATCATAGGTGAACAAAATTTTAATTCGTCAGATGGTAGATTAGGTTCACTTAATTATTTTCAAAATATCGGAAGTGTTGAGAATCCTGATTTCAATAATTCAGAAACTGCCGAGAATAATGATCACGCCTTCGGTAATATATTTATGCGAGATCCCAATTTCGTTAGTAGTTTTTCATCCGCAGGAATACATGACAATGGCGAGCAGATTCAGTTTGTTGTATCAAACGAGGCTGGAACAATTCACTACTATTCTGACATCTCTGACGATATGCCTACAGACAGTTTTGATTTGACATCTGTTTTCAGCGATAATATTTACATAGGAGAAAGGACCACCGTGGATTTGGATGATATTGATGGAGATGGGTTTCTTGAATTAATATTCGGAAATAGTAGAGGAGGGGTGACTCTGTATAATTCTGATCTGGTATCTAATGAAGAAATTAGTTCAGTGATTAAAACTCCAGATTTTGATGCATTTTCAATATATCCCAATCCTACTTCCAATCAGTTATTTATTAGAAATACTACTGATGAATCTTTTCAGTGGAGACTGTTGGATTTGACTGGTCAATTGCTAAAGCGAGGAAACCAAAAACAGACTAATATTACTGTTCACTCATTGGCTTCAGGAATGTATGTCGTTAAGATTGAATCGGAGAATAAGACTTTTACTAAAAATTTAGTAAAAGAGTAAGAACACCTAAAAATGATGAATAATCATTCATTGATTTGAGATTATATTTGCTACTATAACCAAAGAAATACATCTTATGAAAAAATTTATCGCTTTAGCGGCTTTTATGGTTTTTGGAACTGTTACTGGTGTTTCTCAATTTAAGTTTGGTGCTGGTGCCAACTTAATTTTAGATGATTCTTTTTTTGGTGTTGGGGCAAGAGCACATAATACCTTTACTGAGGATTTTGCAGGTCAAGCTTCATTTCACTATTATTTTGAAAGTGGGGTCACAGTATGGACCTTGGATTTAGACGTGCATTACAGTGGAATTGAAATTGGTGACGTTGAATCTTTCAGTTTAACACCGTTTGCAGGTATTAACATCTTTAATGTTAGTGCTGATACTGGTTTGGGATTCGGAGTAAGTGCATCTTCTACCAACCTGAATCTTGGCATGAACGGAACAATGCCATTAACGGAAAGCCTTGATCTGTATATTGAACCAAAAATTATAATAGGTAATGGAGGTTCATTTGCTATAGCAGCAGGGGTCTATTTTTAGTTCTTACGAATAAGAATAAATGAATTAGAAGCTCAGTGAAATCTTGGCTTTTTTTATCTTCGGATTCCAAATATTAGACTCCCTACTCGTATCATAGTAGAACCTTCTGTCAAGGCTAATTGATAGTCTCCGGACATCCCCATACTCACCTTATTGAGTGATATTTGAAACTTCTCAGTCCACTTTTTTTTGTACTCAATTAATCTGCGGAATTCGGCCTGAACATGTTCTTGGTTATCTGTGAATGTGGCCATTCCCATTAATCCTACAATTTCTACATTCCTGAAATTACCGGAGTTGTATTGATTCAATATTTCCTCGCTTTGCAATTCTGAAAGTCCAAATTTACTGTCCTCTTCTGCTATCTTAACTTGAAGCAGAACTTTGATATATCGAGAATATTTAATTGCTTGTGTATTCACAACCTGGAGCAGTTCTATAGAATCAATGGAATGTATCAAATGAATAAATGGTGCTATATATTTTACTTTGTTTTTTTGCAAGTGACCAATTTGATGCCATCTGATATCCTTTGGCATTTTTTCATATTTATCAACTAATTCTTGAACCCGATTTTCACCAAAATCCCTTTGACCTTCCTCGTAGATGGGTAGAATCTGGTCAATTGGTTTCGTCTTGGATACAGCAACTAAGGTCGCATTGTATTCATCGCAAGTTTTGAGTAACTCTTTATACATAACATTTTAAAATGAGATAAATAGACTATAGTTTATTCGAATAAACCATAAAGCTGGGCATCGATTAATTCTAAGGCCTTCGAAAAGTCTTCAGCATTATTTTTAAGGTCCAGATTGTCAATGTTAATAATGAGTTTATTTCCGTCATCATAGTTCTTGATCCAATTCTCGTATCGATCATTCAAGTTTCTCAGATAATCCAAGCTCATATTTCCTTCATAATCTCTACCTCTTTCGTGTATATGAGAAACAAGAGTGGGAATACTTGCCTGCAGATAGATGATTAAATCTGGTGGTGAGATTTGACTCAACATAGACTTGAAGAGCGAAAAGTAATTATTGAAATCTCTCTGCTCCATTAAACCCATCTCGTATAAGTTGGGGGCAAATATGTAGGCATCTTCGTATATAGTGCGATCTTGGACTACTATTTTATCTCCATTTTGGATGTGGATGAGTTGTGCGTACCTAGTATTGAGAAAGTAAATTTGGAGGTTGAACGACCAACGCCTCATATCGTGATAGAAGTCATTTAGATAAGGGTTCTCTTCGACTTCTTCGAAGTGTGCGCTCCAGTTGTAGTGCTTAGAAAGCTTTTCACTCAAGGTTGTTTTGCCAGCGCCTATATTTCCAGTAACCGCTATGTGCTTAAGCTTCTTCACGATAATATGCTCATGGTTGATTTGGTAAGTATCTAAAGTGATTTTTGATCACGACGTAAACTTAGTTAAATTTGATCGTTAAATTTCTGCAGGCTATCATCTTGATGTTCCTGTATCGATCGATTGAGCTATTAAATCATATCGTTAATCTAAATTAATATGTCTAAGATCGATGAAGAGGTAATTTCAAAATTAGAGCAGTTAGCTCGATTGAATTTGACTCCGAGAGAACGAGATCAGATTAGTAAAGATCTCAATTCTATAGTTAAAATGTTTGATAGATTGAGTGAAGTAAATACTGATGACGTGGAACCATTACGACATATCAATGCCGATATTGTAAATAGATTAAGGAATGATAAAGTCAATGGTGAGTTAACTCAAGTGGCAGCATTAAGTAATGCGAAGAATAATAAAGAAGGATATATTGCTGTTCCAAAATTTTTGAAACCCAAATCATGAGTAAGGTTATTCAGACTCAAGATTTAGCTAAGAATTATATCATGGGTAGTGAGGAAGTCCGAGCATTGAAAAGTTTCAGTATCTCAATTGATAAAAATGAGTACGTCGCCTTGATGGGACCTTCTGGATCAGGAAAGTCCACTCTTATGAATTTGCTTGGGTGTTTAGATACCCCATCATCTGGTCAGTACATTCTCAATGGAGAGGATGTGAGTAACATGGATGATGATGAATTGGCAGAAATCAGAAATATAGAAATTGGATTCGTATTCCAAACCTTTAATCTTCTTCCTAGACTCAGTTCTATAGAGAATGTAGCTCTTCCATTGATATATAATGGAAGGAGTCGTAAAAAGAGAGATGAGATGGCTGAAGAAGCCTTGGTCAAGGTCGGCTTAGGCGATCGAATGGATCACAAACCAAACGAGCTTTCTGGAGGACAAAGACAAAGGGTTGCCATAGCTCGTGCCATAGTAAATAACCCGGCTATAATTTTGGCAGATGAGCCAACAGGTAATTTAGACACTAAAACATCCATTGAGATCATGGGTATTTTTGAAAGAATTCATGATTTAGGCAATACGATCATATTAGTCACCCATGAACCCGATATAGCGGAACATGCTTCAAGGATAATCAGACTTAGAGATGGTCTCGTTGAAAGCGATATCATGAATGAGAACATTATTAAAGCTAATGATCCGAGTCATAAGTATAATAAGAAATAGGATCTTGCTTTACATCCTATTCAAGTATCATTAACTTGTACATTGCTTAGATCAAATTATACCTTGAAAATATATACTAAATCTGGAGATAAAGGAACCACATCATTAGTGAGTGGAAGAAGGGTTGGTAAGGATGAGACCCTCTTGGAAGCCTACGGCACTGTTGATGAACTCAATAGTTTTGTTGGTCTTCTAATTGCAGAACAAGTCAGTGCCGTATTAAGTGAGCAGCTTGGTCTTGTTCAGAATAAGTTATTTAATATAGGTTCACTACTGGCTAAGGATGGTTTACAGAACGAAGATTATCCTCGAATAGTATCAAGAGACATATCTCAATTAGAACAATGGATCGATAGTTATAATGAAGAGTTAACTCCATTAAAGAATTTCATTCTTCCCAGTGGATCTAAAGCAATATCGATAGCTCATGTCTGTAGAACTATCTGCCGCAGAGCTGAACGAAGAACCATTGCGATAGATGGTAGGGTAGATGGTATTGAGATAATCATTCAATATTTAAACCGACTTTCAGATTATTTTTTTATCTGTGCCCGGAGTATAGCCAGGCTTCAGAAAATACAAGAGGTCAATTGGAATAAAAATCTGAACGCATAATATGAGTGATGGAGTAAAAAAAGCATGGATAAATCCAAAGTCCCTGTTAGTTCCTTCGATCATAATAGTGACTATATTTTTAATCAGCTTGTTATTTCCTAAGATAGAAAGACTTGATTATGTATTTCGACAAGGAGATACGTGGCAGTATGAAAGTGTTATAGCAGAGAAGGACTTCTTTGTTTGGAAAACTGCACCCGAATTAAAAGCAGAGGAGGAAACCATCAAAATCGACTATAGGCCTCTTTTTTATAGAGTAAATGACAAATCTCAATATTACAATAGATGGGTGAATCACTTGCAGAGAAATAGTGACTTACTCAGTACACAAGACTACAATAACTTAAATAAGTTTTTATCAAGTAATAGAGAAAAAGAGATTATTAGATCGGAGGATTTAACCTTAGATAAAAAACTCTACAGTAAAGTTCGTCTTAAAACAAGTACAGGCATTACTGAGATTCGTCCAGAGGACTATATTACTATTGAGTCATTAGTCGCAGGGATGAGACCTCTTACTACTATTATCTCTGATTATGATCTCTACGACATAGTGACTGCTGAAGTTAACACCTCAACATCCAGAGAAGAATTGTCCACGGCAATCGCAAGTATTGAGAAATACAAAAGGAATGTTTCTAAAGGTGATATTATCGTTGACGCTGGTGAAGTAGTAGATCAAAAGGCATACGATTCACTCAAATCTTTAATGATCACCCAAAAAGAAGAAAGATTTAATGGGTCTATCGTTTTTGTTGGGTTTCTGCTCCTAACATGCCTTATTATAGGTGTATATGTCCTCTATTTATTGTTTCATTATCCAGAGACATTTGAAAGTCCCTCGAAGATTAGCTTCATTATGCTATTGATCTTGACTATGAGCTTTTTAGTCTTTTCGATCGATGGAATAGATAACTTAAGTAGTTATATGATTCCGTTTTGTATAGTCCCGATTATTATGAAAAGTTTCTTTTCAGACAGGTTGGCCCTATTTACGCATATCGTAGTAGTCTTAATAGCCAGCTTCTTATCTGTTTTGGATTATGAGTTTACCTTTTTACAGATCCTTGCAGGAATTGTGGCTGTTTTGGTGATTGAGGATACTCGATCATGGAATAAATTTTTTATTTCAATATTTTCCATTCTTGGCGCTTATTATATTGGATATTTAGGTTTAATGCTGATTGAGTACCAACCTCAGGCCCCAATTGATTGGACCATATTTAAATGGCTGACCATTAGTGGTGTGCTAACTTTATTAGCCTATCCTTTTATACCTTTGATTGCTAAGCTTTTCGGTTTTTTAAGTTCCATAACGTTAACTGAGTTAGCAGATCTTAATCAACCATTGCTCAGGCAATTATCTATTAATGCTCCTGGGACTTTGCAACATAGCATGCAAGTGGCTAATCTTTCAGAGGCAGCTGCTGACGCAATTGGAGCAAATTCGCTATTGCTCAAAGTTGGAGCCTTATATCATGACATAGGTAAGCTTCATAATCCCATGATATTCATAGAAAATCAAATTGGTATGAACCCTCATGAGCAGATGAATAATTTTGAAAGTGCCAAGGCTATTATTGCTCATACCACAGAAGGAGAAAAGATGGCTCAGAAAAGTGGATTACCTAAACCAATCATCAGTATGATCAATACTCATCATGGTGATACAAGAGTAGAGTACTTCTACATTAACCAACTAAATAACAATCCTGACAAGGAGTTTGACGAATCGCTGTTTAGATACCCTGGCCCTAAACCAAGGACAAAAGAAGAGTCTATATTAATGATAGCCGATAGTTTAGAGGCTGCCAGTAAGAGTCTTAAAAATCCAAATGGTAAGGACATTGATGATTTAGTGGATAAGATTGTTGACTATAAGATTAAGAACGATCAGTTGGCTCAATCAATGCTCAGCTTCGAAGATTTAGAAAAGTGCGTTTCTATTTTTAAATCTATGTTGCGAAATATAAATCATGTTAGAGTTGAATATCCTGATGATGTAAAGTAAAAGGTTTAGTTACGGCTTAGACTTAATGAGCTCGAAATGAATGGCGCAAAGCTTAGTTATTATATTATTATCCTGATAATTATCTACAATATAATGTGCCACTTTAAGCTTTTCTTCGCTTGATAATTGATTGTTTATCTTCCTCAATACATCCTCTCTTGTTACACTATCTCTTTTCATCACTCTTTTAATCCGTTCCTTTTCGGGAGCATCAACCACAATTAACCTATCCATTAGTTTGTAAGATCCAGTCTCAACAAGTAAGGCACTTTCTTGCACGATGTATAGACTAGTTTTTAGTTCTTGTTGAGCCCAATACATAAAGTCCATCCTAACAGCAGGGTGCACGATACTATTCATTTTTTTAATTAGATCTTTATTGCCAAATATAGCCTTAGAAAGAAAAGCTCTATTGAGGGTGCCGTCAGCTAAGTAGGTGTCAGTCCCAAACAAATCAGATAGCTTGTTTCGGACCTCTTTTGACTCCACCATGATAGACTTGGCACGGCTATCAGAGTAGTATACAGGTACACCTAATCTTTCTAATATTCCGGAGCAGTAAGTTTTTCCGGATGCTATACCTCCTGTTATTCCAACTATCATTCTATATGTTCTATTTTGATTAATTGTGATTCAAAACCCTCATCCACTTCATCCAAGGAGTATCCATGCATATTGGCAATAATAGTTTTTGTCACAAATTCAACTATTGAATTGCGGCACTCAATAATCATTTTGGGTTTTGGCTCATAGTGACTCTCGACTATACTGATATCATATTTTTTGGTGATTTGATATAGTTGCCCGATGAGTTCAATTGGGTAAATTATGGACATTCTTGAGTTGATATATTGAGTTATTTTTTCTGTATTAATTAGGCTGTCCCTTGCTGCTGCTCTATAGGCTCTAATTAATCCAGTTGCGCCTAACTTTGTCCCACCAAAGTATCTTACTACCGCTACTAAGATGTCTGATAAGTTTTGGCTCAATAACTCATTGTAGATAGGTTTACCAGCGATTCCTGACGGTTCTCCATCGTCATTATATCTAAATTGAGTTCCATTAAGCCCGAATCTGTAAGCATAACAGACGTGCTTAGACTTAGGATGTTTCTCTTTGATTTGTTCAATTAATTTGACAAAATTCTCTGTGGTTTTACATGGAAAGGCATAGGCAATAAACTTGCTTCCTTTTTCTTTGTATAAGCCTTCTGAGTTGCTGTTAATCGTATCATAATGATCTAGTATTTCCATGTATCTCATTCTCAGTATGAATATATTAGTCTTTTCTTAATTTGATTGTAGTAGTACTATATTTGCAGATTGCTTGAGATGGCTATGGAGACAACAACACAATCCTTTGATCGAATTTTACAATCTTGTTTAGAGTTGTTTTTAAAAAAGAATCAGGACTACGGTACTTCATGGAGAGTCCTGCGACCTTCATCTGTTACCGATCAAATTTTGATCAAAGCTACTCGTATTAGATCCGTTGACGAAAAAGGAATTCAAAAAGTGGATGATCCCTTACATCTGGAATTTTATGGTTTAATCAACTATTCTGTGATGGCTCTTATTCAACTAACTCATAAGGATTTAGATGAGAAACTATCTATAGACATGTTGAAGTCATACTATGATGATCAGATTAATCAAGTCAGGTCGCTTCTGTTTGATAAAAACCATGATTATGGTGAGGTATGGCGTATGATGCGCATATCAAGTATCATTGATATAATATTGATGAAGATTCATCGCATCATCAGCATTGAGGAAAATGAAGGGAAGACAGTTGTCTCTGAAGGAATTGATGCTAACTATCACGATATCATCAATTATAGTGTATTTTCAATTATAAAACTGAAAGAAAAAAAAGCTGATGACATTATTTAGTTTATTGACATATGTGCTGGTAGCTGCGATTGTTCTTACCCTGATTGTGGAGTTTGGATTCAAGGCCCGTAAGAATTATGTGATGAGCTTTGCTCAGAATTATGTAGGTACTTTATTCTTGTTTTCTGGATGGGTAAAAGCTGTAGATCCTTTAGGAACTGCTTATAAGATGCAAGATTATTTTGCAGAGTTTGAAGCGACCTTTGAATCTACTTGGTTTGGATTTATAGCACCTATATTTCCACTGTTGTCACAGTATGTTGTCGCCTTTTCTGTCATAATGATCGTCTTTGAGATTGTTCTTGGTTTGATGTTGATCATAGGGCATAAACCTCAGTTTACGTCCTGGGCATTTCTTTTGTTAGTAGTGTTTTTTACAGTCCTGACTGGTTTTACTTATTTGACAGGTCATGTTCCAGATGGAGTGAACTTTTTCAGTTTTGGTGATTGGGGCACCTATAAAGATACTAATATGAAGGTCACTGATTGTGGATGTTTTGGTGACTTCATTAAACTTGAGCCCAAGACGTCTTTCCTTAAGGATGTTTTTCTCCTTTTACCTGGTTTCTTTTTCTTGTTTAGACAACAAGACATGCATCAGCTATTCGGAAAAAATTTAAGAAATATATTGGTCTCTCTCACAGTAATAGGGCTAACTTATTATTGTTTTACCAATTATGTTTGGGATATCCCTAAAAACGATTTTAGACCTTTTAAAAAAGGTAGAAATATTTATGAAGCAAAGACTGTAGAAGAACAAGCATTGGCTAATGTTCAGATCACTCACTATGGAATAACTTATAAAGAAACTGGTGAGTACATAAAACTGCCATATAATCAGTATCTCAAGGAATTTAAAAAATATCCTAAAGAAGAGTTTGAATTAGAACAGATCAAGTCAGAACCCTCCATAAAAAAATCCAAGTTGACTGATTTTGATATTACAGACTTAGATGGATATCCCATCAATGAGGCGATATTGAATAATAATACGCCAGTATTATTTTTAGTCGCTTATAAATTGTATGGAGATGGTATACCAGCTACGAAAATTCTGAAGGATACCTTGTTCTCATATGATACCTTAATGATTGATGGCTTAAAAGAATATGAGATTAAAAGGAATATAGAGTCTATTTCTGAACGTACGATCAACTATACTGACTATGTATGGAAAGAAGACTATGCTGATCGATATCGCAATGTGATAAAGCCATTCGTTGATGCTGCCCAAAAGGATGGAGTAGAAGTAATTATGGCAATAGGTGGAGCAAGTGCAGATCAGGTATTAGATTTTAAAGAAGACCTTAGTTTAGATATCAAATATGGTCTGGCTGACGATATCTTGCTCAAAACAATTGTTAGATCTAATCCAGGCACGGTACTGATGGATAAGGGGACGCTCCTTGATAAATGGCATTATAAAAAATTACCTTCTTGGAAAGAAGTAAAAGCTGAATTTATCGCGCGATAAGTTGCGAGTAATATTATAAATTTGCGAAATATTACATTTTTTAAAGATATAAATGTTAAGTAGAAGAAGCGTACGCATAAAAGCCATGCAATTGCTTTTCGCAGTGAATCGCGACCACGATTTGACAGTTGATGAGGCAAAGGAGAGATTTTGGAAGTCAATTAACGATACATTCAATTTGTATCTTCTAAATCTTGCTGTGATACTCAGAGTAACCCAGATAGCCCAAAGAGATCTCGAAAACCGAAAGAAGAAACATCTTCCTAATGATCTTGATAAAATTTTCAAAGACAAAATTTATAATAACAGTCTGATTAAGAACCTCGAACAAAATGCGGTTTTTAAGAAAGCATTAGGTCCACTACAAGTAGATCAATATGTGCAGAGTGATTATTATGACTCGATATATAATGAATTTGCTAAAAGTCAGCCTTACATCAATTATATCACTAAGGAAAGTTCGAATGATGATCACTTAGAAATACTGCTTGAGTTATACAGATTCTGTCGACAAAATGAGCTTTTCAATGAGATCATGGAAGGCTACTATGGTACTTGGGTAGATGATAAATCTGTCGTTATAGGTGCGGTGAAGAAGACACTAAAAGCCCTACCACAGGAGCAAGATGATTTCTTCTTTCAGTTCAAATCACCAGATGAAACAGTTAAGGACTTTGGATATAACCTATTCAGTAGAACCCTTGATAATGACGAACAGCTATTAGGACATATAGAACCTAAGTTGAAGAACTGGGAATCAGATCGAATCGCAATAATTGATATGATTCTAATGAAGATGGCCTTGTGTGAGATGTTAGGATTTAGTACTATTCCAACTAAGGTAACCATCAACGAATATGTCGAAATTGCTAAGAATTACAGTACGGCTAAAAGTAAGGAGTTCATCAATGGTGTTCTCGATAAGATCATGAAAGAATTGGAGGAGAATGGTGACATTAGCAAAGTAGACCGTGATTTATAGCAACTATGAGTTTCACTGCAGATCATCCAAAGGTACTAATTCTTGATTTTGGTTCTCAGTATACTCAGCTCATAGCTAGGCGGGTTAGGGAATTAAATATCTTTTGCGAAATCCACCCCTTTGACAGCGATATAGATAGCTTAGGATCTATCAGTGCGATTATATTATCAGGTAGTCCGTGCTCAGTAAATCAAGAAGACCGTCTTGACGTAGATCTTGATAAACTTATAGGAATCGCCCCTGTATTAGGCGTTTGTTATGGAGCTCAATATATTGCTGATTATTATGGAGGGGATGTCGCCAAATCAAGCAAGAGGGAGTATGGACGAGCTTCCATAAGTACTAAACCCAATCGGCTGTGGAAGAACATTGATGCCTCGTCACAAGTGTGGATGTCGCATGCTGATACCATATTAGCGTTGCCAGAGGAGTTCGAAATCATCGCTCATACGAGCAGTATTCCGATCGCGGCATATAAATTACATAATAGAGCTAATGACGTCTATGGTATTCAGTTCCACCCTGAGGTAACTCACAGTACCGATGGCCTAACCGTATTATCTAATTTTCTGGTCAATATATGTGGTGTGAGTGCCCATTGGAGTCCAGCTTCTTATATTGATCAAACTGTAAGTGATATCAGTACTAAGGTTGGAGAAGAACAGGTGCTATTAGGTATATCTGGAGGTGTGGATTCTACCGTTGCGGCATTGCTAATCAATAAGGCCATTGGGTCGCAATTGACTTCATTCTTTATCAATAATGGTTTGTTGAGGAAGAATGAGTTTGAAGAGGTTTTGAATAACTATGAATCCTTAGGGCTCAATGTCATTGGCATAGATGCTTCTGAAGAATTTTTGACAGCACTGAACGGTGTTTCTGATCCCGAAAGGAAAAGAAAAATTATAGGGAAAATATTCATTGATGTATTCCTTAGGGAGGCAGATAAATTAGAAGGTATCAAATGGATGGCTCAAGGGACTATATACCCAGATGTAATTGAGTCAGTAAGTGTCAAAGGGCCGTCTGCCACTATTAAGTCTCATCATAATGTCGGAGGCTTACCTGACTATTTAAACTTATCCCTTCTTGAACCACTGCGCATGTTGTTTAAGGATGAGGTGAGAAAAGTGGGAAGAGTATTAGGTCTGCCAGAGTTATTTGTACAACGTCATCCGTTTCCAGGACCTGGTTTAGCGATTCGGGTTTTAGGTGAATTATCTCCTGAGCGCATTAGATTATGTCAGGAAGCTGATCATATTTATATCAACCTGCTCAAAGAACATGGATGGTATGATAAAATCTGGCAGGCAGGTGCAATATTATTGCCGGTCAAATCAGTTGGTGTAATGGGGGATGAAAGAACATATGAATATACGGTCGCATTGAGAGCAGTTCATTCTCTAGACGGGATGACAGCTGATTGGACGCATATCCCATATGAGCTATTAGCTAAAATATCTAATGAAATCATTAATTCTGTTAAAGGCATAAATCGAGTAGTCTATGATATCAGCTCCAAACCTCCTGCGACCATTGAGTGGGAGTAAACTGTGGTTCCCTCTTATTATAGGCTTTTTGTTGATAGGCTGTGCAGGCTCTAAGAGTGGTGTTAATGATAGACCGACAGTTGTAAATTCCAATATTGATAGGTCAGAAGAAACTTCGGAACTAGAAAATGTTATTTCAGTAGATACTATCCAGTGGTCATTTAGATCAATAGAGGACATTAGGCCTATCACTTCGGATATGGGAGCTGAGGAGGTTCTTCCATTTGAGCAAATCAATGAGGAAAACTATTCTGTTGCTCTCATGATGCCTTTTCGGCTAACTGGTAATCAGATTGATGATTTGAATGGTTACAATGAAAAGTTTGCACACTTTTATGCAGGTTATAAAATGTCTGTTGAAGATGAAGGCTGGATTGCAACCACGACATATCACACTAATCGATCTTCAGGACAAATCGATAGTCTACTTGGTTCTTTGTCATCGGAAACTGATTTAATCATAGGTCCATTTGATAAAGGTAATATCACTAAGGTCTCTGAATTTGCGAAACGAAATAGGATTGCGGCCATTTCTCCTTGGAATGCCTCTACAAGTGTGACGTCAGATAATCTATTTTACCTTCAATTGCGTCCCAATCTGAGTTCTTACTGGGAGTCAATTATCCAGGATGCTACTAAAAATTTTGATCGGTCAAAAATTAGGGTTATTCGAAATGCTGATGGATCTGATCGATCTATGATGAACTTTATTCAAAAGATTAATGAAGAAAAGAGTGGCCTACCTATTTCTGAACCTTTAGGAGAGTATCCCGTATCAATAGATTCATTATTATATGGTGATTCATTAGTTTTTAAATTAGCTTTTGACGAACAAGTAGAAGCCTTTATAATACCACATTATAGTTCCTCTAATCACGACCGCTTCATTTATGAATGCCTGCGGAAGATTAACGCTGAGAAAGAGGGGGCTTCACCTCAAATATATGTAATGCCAGTAGCGGTTAAGAGTAAAAGGTTAGATCTAAATATTCTCAATAACTTGGATTTAAAGATTTGCGACTATCGCTTCTATGATAAACGTGATGCAGATTACCAGTCTTTTAAATCTGAATTTTATTCGAGATATGGTCGATTGCCCAGTGATGATGCTTATTATGGCTATGATATCGGTCGATTAATAATATACGGATTTATGAATTATGGAAAGTACTTCCATTACTACATGAAGGACGAAAAAGTATCGTTAAATCAAATGAGTATAAAGGTAAGGCCTTACTATAATTCAAGTGACGAATTGCTCTATCTGATGAATGAACATTTGGATATTTATCAGTTTGAGGAAGGCTACTATCGCCTCAAAAACACAGATTAATTCGAATGGTTATTGACATTCGGGAGCGTCGTTTAGATAGGATGAAATCTGTGATTGCCAAGCGGCAATATGATCTTACAGTTGTATTAGAAAACGTACACGACCCTCACAATATAGGAGCTGTCTTAAGAACATGTGATTCTGTTGGAATTAATGAGATATATGTTTTGAACACAGATGAGCGCTTAATGAAAAAAGGTCTCCAAATTGGGAGTAATAGTTCCTCTGGAGCTAATCAATGGATTAAGGTCAACTACTTTGAAGATGTTGAAAAGTGC
The DNA here is from genome assembly GCA_902609095.1 of uncultured Bacteroidota bacterium. GTDB lineage: Bacteria > Bacteroidota > Bacteroidia > Chitinophagales > Saprospiraceae > GYS-P2D. The sequence goes on from CACLQQ010000014.1 coordinate 39,011, forward strand.
TATACTCGAGTTAAAGAGCACTTTAAATCTATATATGGTACTGCTATAGGTCCGAAGTCTGTTGGGCTTTATGAATTAGAATTGACCCAATCTTGTGCTTTATTATTCGGAAATGAGCATGAGGGTATATCTGATGAATCTATGGGATATGTGGATCAGAACTTCTTGATTCCTCAATATGGCTTTGTTAAAAGCCTTAATATCTCAGTGGCCTGTGCAGTCAGCTTATATGAAGTCGCTCGACAAAGAGTTACTTCTGAGGCATATAATCGCAGTTTCGGAGATCACGAAAATGATGCTTTATTGCTCGAGACCTTTATAAAAATACACAAGCAAAAAAAGTTTAATAAGATCAATAACAAGGAAATTCTTTAGGAATCATTAGTTGAGCTCGCCAAAATATTTCTGGAGCCTCCTACAAGCCTCTTGTAATTGATCTTCATTCGCCGCATACGAAATCCTCATACAATTTGGAGCCCCAAAAGCTGAACCTGCCACCAAGGCAATATGGACTTCTTGTAATATGGACATAGCTAGATCATTAGAGTCATTGATGACTTTGCCATTGTAACTCTTTCCATAAAAGGCACTACAATCTGGGAAAATATAAAAAGCTCCTTGAGGTAGACTTAGTTTGAGTCCGTCTATCTTTCTTAGTTCTGAGAGCATCATGTCTCGTCTTTTTAAAAACACATCCCTCATCTGAATAGGTGCTGTTAATGGAGCCCTAAGGGCTGTTGCAGCGGCTTTTTGGCCAAATGCCGTTGCCCCTGATGTTACTTGCCCTTGAATTTTAGCACAGGCTTTAGCTATGAAGTGTGGAGCTGCAATGTAACCTAATCTCCAACCTGTCATGGCATATCCCTTAGACATCCCATTAACAACTATAGTTTGATTAAATATGTGCTCATTCTGAGCAATCGAGTGGTGATTGCCATCAAATATGATGTACTCATAGATTTCATCTGAAACTATGAATATATCATCATGCTGATCTACTACATCTGCTATTCCTTTGAGTTCAGCTTTCGTATAAACTGACCCAGTAGGATTACACGGTGAAGAGAATAATATAAATTTAGTCTTTGGGCTAATTGCCTCTTTTACTTCTTCGGAAGTAACCTTATAATCATTATCGACAGAAGCTGAAATGCATACAGGCATTCCTCCTGCCAATCTTACTATTTCAATATATGATACCCAATATGGCGTGAATATGATTACCTCATCCCCAGGATTGATAAGTGCTTGACAAAGGTTTGAAATACTTTGTTTAGCACCATTGCTTACCACAATATTATTTATATCATACTCTAAATCATTATCTCTCTTTAGCTTATCAACAATTGCGTGTCTAAAATCTACTAATCCCGGTACAGGTGTATAGTGAGTGAATCCATTATCTAATGCTTTTTTAGCTGCCTCATTAACAAATGAAGGAGTGTCAAAATCAGGCTCTCCTATACTTAGACTGATGACATCTTTACCCTCTGCTTTAAGCTTGCGTGCCATTTGAGACATCTTGAGGGTTGCAGATTCATTTAGATTAAGTACATAATCAGATAGAATATTATTCAAAGACATGATGACGAATTTTTCTAAAGTAAAAGTAGATATACTAACTTCATTTAATAGACAACTATCACATAATTATTTTGATAGTTTTGACACTCATAATAATGTACTATGAGTTCAAACGAAAAGGTTTAAATCTATGTCACAAGTGGAACTTTTGATAAAGATTACAATTTTATCATGGGTAATTTGTATTTCAGGGATACACATCTATTAGATATGATGGAGCGGGACAGGTGTACGATTACATTAGATATCAAAACTTTAATGATGATTGACAGTCTCGATATTGGATAAGAGGAGAGAGAAATCATTGCATATCAATGTAATATATGCGATTGTGATAATATTTTGATTACTCATTGTACTGATACTATGGCTGAAACGGCTTTGTACTTAGAGAAAAATCTTACGGCTCCGAAGATTGTCGTTCTAACTGGGGCTATGATTCCAAATGCATTTGGGACATCTTCTGATGGATTCTTTAATATGGGAAGTGCTCTTGCATTCGTACAAGTTTTAGAACCCGGTGTGTATATAGCCATGAATGGAAGATACTTCAGGGCGGGTGAAGTAAAAAAAATACAACTACGGGTTATTTCTGAGCACGATAGCCCAATCTATACGGGCTTTCCCTAGTATACATATAATTATTCTTAATATGGTATGTATTGCTTACATTTGATACTTATATATCTTTCGTAACTATGAAGACAAATTTCCTTTTAGCCCTTATTTTATCTTGTTTGATACAGGCATATTCTTTTGCTCAAGTGACAAGCAATGATATTGGTATTATGGTTAAGGCTTTGGCTTTTGACTATATATCACAGAATGGTGGTGACTTTACTGCTTACAATAGCTACCATACTGGTATGGAGATTGGATTGCTCAAATCTCTCAATGAGAATGTGATGATAGGTATTCCTATTAAACTTGCTGTTGTTCAGAGTCCAGATAATTTGAATAGCTTACACAATGCTCTGGCTTCCATAGATGGTACGGTGAGATATAGTTTTGTCAGGCCAGATGCCAAAGTGATGCCTTATGTGTTCGGTGGAGTAGGATATGTATATGAAAGCAATGGTGTCAGTAATTTACAGATTCCTGCAGGTATAGGATTCAATTTCAAGATTCATGATAGAGCCTATATAACATGGCAGAGTGAATATAGGTATGCTCTCGAAGACGATAGAAATAATCTGCATCATGGATTAGGCTTCACTGTATTCTTAGGTCATAAGGATCCACCGAAAAAAGAAATGGAGGAGAAAGACATACCAATGGAAAAAAATGAGCTTGATAGTGATATGGATGGTGTGATAGACGAGCTTGATCTATGTCCTCAAGAAGCAGGGCTTGAAGCACTCGATGGATGTCCAGATGCTGATGGTGATGGGATTGCAGATTTTAAAGATTTATGTCCAAATTCAGCGGGTACAATGGAGATGAAGGGGTGTCCTGATACAGATGGTGACGGAGTCAATGATAATGAGGATGAATGCCCTAACATGCCAGGAGACGTTGCAAATAATGGATGCCCTAATGCAGATACAGATAGCGACGGAATACCGAATGACTTAGACAAATGTCCTACTGTAGCTGGTCCTGCTACAAATGGAGGGTGTCCAGAAGTAGATGGCGATGGAGATGGAGTGCCAGACAATTTAGATAATTGTCCAGATGTGCCTGGCTCTAAGAATACCTTAGGCTGTCCAGATACGGATGGAGATGGTGTGCCAGATGATAGAGATAATTGTCCCAATCTATCAGGTTCGCCACTCAATAATGGTTGTCCTAATACTAATGTTGACAGTGATAGAGATGGCGTGCCAGATAATATTGATAACTGCCCCAATCAACCCGGGCTTAGTATCTATAATGGCTGTCCAGATACCGACGGCGACGGTATAGAAGATAGTTCAGATGGCTGTCCTCGTTTTGCTGGCCCATCTAATAATAATGGATGTCCATTAGGTCAAGGACCATCAAACAATAACACTAATCCACAGCAACCAACGACTTCTGCTACGAATCAGGATACAGATGGTGATGGAGTATTAGATATAAACGATAATTGTCCCCGTAGGCCTGGATTAGCTGTTTATGGAGGCTGTCCAGATACTGATGGTGACGGTATAGATGATAGCAGAGATCAATGCCCTACAGCAGCTGGTCCCGTTGATACCAATGGCTGTCCTAATGTTGCGGCAAGTGATCGACGTATACTAGATATAGCTATGAGGTCTGTTCAGTTCCAATCATCAAGAGCTGAGATCAAGTCAGAGTCATTCATATACTTGACACAAATCGCAGAGATTATGGTAAGATATCCTGACTTTAACCTGTCTATTGAAGGTCATACTGATGATCAAGGTGATGCTACCGAGAATCAGCAATTATCAGAAAAAAGAGCTCGAGCATGTTACAATTTCTTAATAAGCTCTGGAGTGTCTCGTGATAGAATGACATATCGTGGTTATGGAGAGTCTCGACCAATTGCATCAAATCAAACTCTGTCTGGACGAACACTCAATAGAAGAGTTGAGTTTGCTCTGATTCCGATGAATTAGTAAAGAGAATGAAGAAATTAGTAAAAAGGGCATTAAGTAAGTTTTAGTCTTCTTGTTGCCTTTCTACTTTTTTAATGTCGTTCAATACTTTATCAGTCTGCTTTTTTCGAAATGCTATAAGGCTTTCTTGGGCTTGATCATCTGATAAGGCTATGATTTCAGCAGCTAATATTCCAGCATTTTTAGCGCCGTCCAGTGCAACTGTTGCAACAGGTATGCCACTGGGCATTTGAAGTATGCTTAACACACTATCCCAGCCGTCAATTGAATTGCTCGATTTAATTGGAACTCCTATTACTGGGAGATGAGTTAATGAACTTACCATACCTGGTAGATGTGCAGCTCCACCTGCTCCAGCGATAATAACCTTGACATCTCTATCTGCTGCTGTTTGGGCAAATTCAAACATTCTATGTGGGGTCCTGTGTGCTGATACAACAGTAACCTCAAAGGTTATATTGAGTAGATCTAAGACCTCTGCGGCTTTAGACATAACAGGCATATCTGAGATCGATCCCATTATTATACTGACCATAAGAAGAATTTATTTCGTTTTAGCATGTAGTAGGTTCTTGACACGCTCACACTTCTCTAATATGTTTTTCATGTCATGACCTGTAATAGTTACGTGGCCCATCTTACGATAAGGCTTAGTTTCTTTCTTTCCATATATATGAGGGTATACACCTGATATCTCAAGAGTTTCATCCATACCTTCATAAATCACAGGGCCCCTGTATCCGGGAGATCCTAACAGATTCACTAATACAGAGTGATGTGTTAGCGCTGTACTGCCTAATGGTAATCCTAATATTGCTCTCAAGTGATTTTCATATTGAGAACAAATGGTAGATTCTATACTATGATGACCACTATTATGTGGTCTTGGTGCAACTTCATTTATCAGAATATCACCATCTTTAGTGATTAAAAGTTCTATAGCTAAAAGGCCAACGATCTCAAGTTTTTTAGTTAGGTCAATGGCTAACTCTCTGATAGACTCTACATCTTCGGATAGTATATTAGCTGGACATAACTGATAGTCAAGTATGTTTTGATCAGTATCGAATACCATTTCAACTGGATCATAACTCAC
>CACLQQ010000015.1 GCA_902609095.1 uncultured Bacteroidota bacterium
GTATATTCAACCTTATTGATGTGGAGTTACATAGACAAACTTTTGGTGCCGAGTTAATTGCATCAGAAAATTTTGTAAGCGAAGCAGTTATGAAAGCTGTCGGCTCTTGTCTCACCAATAAATATGCAGAAGGCTATCCAGGTAAAAGATACTATGGCGGATGTGAAGTTGTAGATCAAATTGAAACATTAGCAATAGAAAGGCTTAAACTCTTATTTGGAGCTGAGTACGCTAATGTTCAGCCGCATTCAGGAGCTCAAGCTAATGCGGCTATATTCCTAGCTTGTTTACAACCAGGTGATATCATATTAGGCTTTGATTTAGCACATGGTGGGCACCTATCTCATGGTTCTCCAGTAAACTTCTCAGGTAAGTTGTATAAACCTATATTCTATGGTGTTGAGCGTGATTCAGGGGTTATAGACATGGATAAAGTTGAGCGACTGGCGCAAGAGCACAATCCCAAACTCATTATTTGCGGTGCGTCAGCCTACTCACGTGACTGGGATTATGTCAGATTCAGGGCAATTGCGGATGAGGTCGGTGCCTTACTATTAGCAGATATCGCTCATCCTGCTGGTTTAATAGCCAAAGGTCACTTAAATGATCCATTACCTCATTGTCATATTGTTAGTTCTACTACACATAAGACATTACGAGGTCCACGAGGTGGCGTTATTATGCTCGGTAAAAATTTTGAAAACCCTTGGAATAGAACCACTAAAAAAGGAAAACCCATCATGATGTCAAGCATAATGAATAGTGCTGTATTCCCTGGGATGCAAGGCGGTCCATTAGAGCATGTAATCGCTGGAAAAGCTGTTGCTTTTGCCGAAGCACTTTCTAAAAAGTTCACAGCTTACGGCACTCAAGTAATCCATAATGCGCAGATTATGGCACAATCATTCATAGATAAGGGATATAAAGTCATATCAGGTGGCACAGATAACCACCTAATCTTGATCGATCTACGCAGTAAAAATGTAACTGGTAAGGCAGCTGAGCAAGCTTTAGTGAGAGCAGATATAACAGTTAATAAAAACATGGTTCCATACGATGAAAAAAGTCCATTCGTGACCTCTGGTATTCGAATAGGTACCGCAGCAATCACAACAAGAGGATTAAATGATAATGATTGTCTCCAAATTGTAGATTGGGTTGATTCAGTAATATCTGATCACGAAAATGAACAAAAAATCAACGCCATAAAGACTGAGATAAACAAGCTGATGGGAGATTACCCCCTCTGCCCTACTATTTAATCTCAGGATAAGTCACCCTGGATAAGAAGAGCGCATGTCCTGGAACACTCCAATTAATCGGAAGCGATTCTTGATTATCAAAAGCTAGCTTCAAATCATTTATAGATAGTTTGCCACGAGCTACATTCAACATTGCTCCAACCATCAGCCTGATCATGCCTCTTAAGAATCTATTTGCCTTTATATTGAATACATATCTATGATTCCCAAGCTCTCGAAACTCTACACTATAGATATTACAGCGATAGTGATTTGCTGCACTCTTAGACTTACATAGTGTTTTGAATTCCCTCTGACTATTAATGAAATCGCAGTAGGCATCAATTTCAATATATGGTAACTCCTTCAAGTTAGGATAGTAAAAAGAATAATGTCTTATGAAAGGATTGTGTTCCGTATGAATAAAGTATTCATAGCTCCTTGTTAGCGCACTATATCGTGCACTCCAGTCTGAGTTGACGACACTTACATTTTTAATGCTAATGTCATCTGGCAGTACACTATTAAGCTGATAAACTATTTTATCAATGATTACTGAGTCATCCTCAACATCACAATGAAAATAATAATCGGAAGCATGGACGCCAGTATCTGTCCTCCCACAACCTGTAATGGGTATAGAATATCTAAGAATTGTCTCGAAGGCCTGCTCTATAAACTCTTGAACGGTTTTACCGTTTGGTTGTACCTGCCATCCTGAATAATTAGAGCCATCATAAGCTATGTTAAATGAAAGTCGCATAAACTCTTAAAATTAAGAGCTAAGCTACCTTAAGTTGGCTGAACTTAGATGAGGAAAGCTGTTTTTGTGCGTATTCTTTAGTAATCTTAAACTCTTTGGTAGTTTCATCTGATGGTAAAGTAAACATAGCATCAGTCAATACTTCCTCACAGATCGATCTAAGACCTCTCGCACCTAAACCAAAGTCCATTGCTTGGGACGCAATAAACTCTATAGCCTCTTTTTCGAATGTCAAGGTGATACCCTCCAGCTCAAACAACTTAATATATTGCTTTAAAAGAGCGTTCTTAGGCTCTTGTAAAATAAGAGTCATTATATCTAAAGTTAGTGACTTCAAATAAGTCAATACAGGTAAGCGTCCTAGTAATTCTGGAATTAATCCAAATCGCTTAATATCATGATGAATCACCTTGCTCAATATAGCATCCTCTTCGTTTTGAATAGACTCTTTGAGTTTATTATTAAAACCTATGACATGGGTATTTAAGCGCTTACTAATAATCTTTTCGATTCCGTCGAAGGCACCTCCACAGATGAAAAGAATATTTTTAGTGTTAACGTTAATCAACTTTTGCTCTGGATGCTTTCTGCCTCCCTGAGGTGGAACGTTAACTTCAGTGCCTTCTAACATCTTTAATAAAGCTTGCTGGACTCCTTCTCCAGATACGTCTCTCGTAATTGATGGATTATCACTCTTACGTGCTATTTTATCAATTTCATCGATATATACAATCCCCCTTTGAGCAGCATCGACGTCGTAATCACAGACTTGCAACAAACGACTGAGCATGCTCTCCACGTCTTCTCCTACGTATCCAGCCTCTGTAAATACAGTTGCATCAACTATAGCAAAAGGAACATCCAAGAATCGAGCAATAGTTTTAGCTAACAGTGTTTTACCCGTACCTGTCTCACCTACGAAAAGAATATTAGATTTTTCTATCTCTATATCTCCCTCATTAAGATTATACTTTAATCTTTTGTAATGATTGTAGACCGCGACAGATAAATATTTCTTTGCATCATTTTGCCCAATGATGTACTCATCCAAATAGGCTTTTATATAGTTCGGCGTTATATTCTCTGGAAGCTTGAAACTATCTGTACTTTCTGTTTCTCCTCCCTTGAGTTCTTTAAGCACTATATCGTTAGCTTGCTCTACACAAGATTCACAAATGTGCCCATTGGTCCCTGCTATTAGTAATAGGGCTTCGCTCTTGTCTTTGCCACAGAAAGAACAGGTAGGATTCTTAGTTTGCATATGTTTATTTAGATTTCCTTCTTTTTATTATTTCTACTGAGGACTTCATCAATTAAGCCATATGCTTTTGCATCTTCAGCAGTTAGCCAGTTATCTCTATCACAATCTTTCTCAATTGTGTCAAAATCTTTACCTGTATGCTCCGCCATAATCTCATACAACTCCTTCTTCATATTCTTGATGAGGTTGTATGAAATTTCCATATCAGAAAATTGTCCTTGCATACCACCTGATGGCTGATGAATCATCACCCTACTGTGTGGCAAGCAACTTCTCTTTCCTTTAGACCCTGCGCAAAGTAGCACAGCCCCCATTGAAGCTGCCAAACTTGTACAAATTGTATTAACGTCCGGAACTACATATTGCATAACATCGTAAATACCTAAACCAGCAATTACACTACCTCCTGGACTATTAATGAACATTTGAATATCCATTTTAGGATCTGTGGATTCCAAAAACAACATCTGTGCTTGAACGACATTGGCAACATAATCATTTACCGGTACCCCCATGAATATTACCCTATCCATCATTAAGCGAGAAAAAACATCCATTCCTACTACATTCAACTGTCTCTCTTCAATAACTTGAGGAGTGAAACCTTGAATATTAGGTACAGCTGTATTCATATATTTTTCAAGATGCATCGTACTCATTCCAAAGTGACGAGTAGCATACTTCTTAAATTCATCGTTGGGTATCATATCTGTTTATTTTAATGTCTAAAAAAGAACGCTTCAGTCTACTGAATGTTTTCTTGTAATTCCTTCATTATCTCTTTGTATTCATCTAAACTGACATTTTTAGTTTTTAAGCTAACCATTGAAAGTCCCTTGTCCAATACCTTCTCTGCTAATAACTCCTCGTATTCTTTTTGAACAGTTTCTTGGTTCTGCATAAGACGATTAACCATATCATCGTAGTTGACACCTGGGTATCCCCCGTACTGTGCAAACTGTCTTTCGATCTTAATCCTTAAGCTTGTTTTTAAATCTTCAGAAGTAACTTCTATCTCCTCTTTTTTAGCAACCTTTTGTTTGATTAATGTCCACTTAAGATTCTTTACAAACCCGTTGTAATCATTTTCAATATCCTCAGCAGTAGCTTTTTCGTTAGTGGATAGCAGCCAACGCTTCAAAAACTCATCAGGCAAATCGAACTCGTTAAGCTCTAATAAATTTTCTAAAATATATCTCTTGGTTATAGACTTACCTTGAGTTCCATAAAACTCTTGCAACTCTTCTCTCAGGAGCTCACGAGCTTCATCTATCGTTGTAACTTTACCCTCACCAAATGCTTTATTGAAGAAGTCTTGATCCAACTCTGCTGGCTTCAACCTTTTGATCGTAGCAACGATCCCTTTAAATTCAGCTGTAATATCTTCAGGAGCGTCTTTAAGGAAATACTTCTTCACATTATACTCTTTCGTATCCTTTTCTAATTTATATACATTCAAGTCAAATTCAAAGCCCAACTTCTGTCCTATTAATTTTCCATGATAATCCTCTGTAAGTCTATCTGGCATAATAGTAACCTCGGTCACAAATGCTTCTCTACCTTCGGTAGGTTTGCTCTCTGTTATCTCGATAGCAACTATATCAGTGTATTCGATTTTTTCGTCAACCTTTTCCTGCGAACCGTATCTTTTTTGAAGATTTTCGATTTCTTCGTTAATCATAGATTCATCAAACTTTACAACTACCTCTTCACATTCATATGATGACGACAAACCTTTCACATCAAAATCTGGTGCAAGACCAAGGTCAAATATAAACTCGTAGTCATTCAGTTCGTTGACATTGAAATCTATGATTTTTTGACGATCTGATGGTAATGGATTACCCAGTACATCAATTTCGTTATCTGTTATATAAGCAGAAAGCCCTGCCTGTAACTTTTCATTAATTACGTCAGCCAGAACGCTCTGCCCGTACATCTTTTTAATAGCTGAAAGTGGCGTCTTTCCTTTTCTAAAACCTTTTAGATGAGCTTTATTCTTATACTTCTTTAACTCAGATTTGTATTTATCTACATAATCAGACTTTTCTAACACGATAATCAATTCAGACAATAACTGTCCTTTATCAATCAATTCTGTCTTCATAAAATTTATAGTTGTAAGTAGACTAACTTATGGGTGATAACGAATGTTTTCGAGATGTGCGGGTGGAGGGACTCGAACCCCCACACCTCACGGCACTAGATCCTAAGTCTAGCGTGTCTACCAATTTCACCACACCCGCAATTCAAAAGAGGCGCAAATATAGAATGAAATATTCAATTAATAGGACAAAAAAATGAAGTCAAATTTTTAAATATTATCGGCATTGAATAAATTAGAATTAGACAAAGTCTAAATTCGAGAATGCCTTTAAGTACGGAACCTATAAGTAGTATTGAGTTCGGAGAAATCAGAGAGGAATATGCCAAGCTGATGGAGTCACTGCGATCCAAATTGAAGGAGAATGACGAAACCAATATCAATGAAGCATTTGAATTAGCGCTAGATGCACATAAATATCAAAGACGTAAGTCTGGAGAAGCTTATCTCTATCACCCTCTCGAGGTAGCACGAATATGTCATGAAGAAATAGGTTTAGGCCCTACCGCCATTATCTGCGCTATCTTACATGATGTTGTTGAGGATACCCCAGTAAATCTTGAAGAGGTTTTCAAAGTGTTCGGTCCTAAAGTCACTCAGATAGTCGACGGACTAACCAAATTAGATGGCCTATATAACGTCGATAACAAGAATGCCAAAAACCTAAAAAAGGTACTAAGCACATTAATAGAAGATGTAAGGGTCGTTTTAATTAAAATGGCTGACCGGCTGCATAATTTGCGAACCATAGAAGCGATGCCTAAGCACAAGAAGCTTAGAATCTCTGCGGAGACTATGTACATCTATGCTCCTTTGGCACATAGGTTAGGTCTATATCAAATAAAAAAAGAGTTTGAAGACATCTGCATGCGCATTACTGATACTGAGACCTATATGGACATCAGTAACAAAATTGAAGCTACAGAAGAGCAAAGGCAATCATATATCAATCAATTTATTGCTCCTATCAAACAAAAGATAGATCAACACAACATCAAATATAGAATTCAAGGGAGACCAAAGGCTATATCTTCTATCTACAATAAAATCAAAAAAAAGAATATAGATTTCGAAGAGATTTATGACCTATTCGCTGTTAGGATAATCATAGATGTTCCGCAAATAATGGAAAAACCAATCTGCTGGCAGATATATTCTATTATCACGGATTACTATAAACCTATTCCTGAGAGGCTTAAAGATTGGATTACTACTCCAAAAGGAAATGGTTATGAATCACTGCATACAACGGTAATAGGGCCTTCAGGAAGATTCGTAGAGGTGCAAATTCGCACAGAACGTATGAATGATATAGCAGAGAGAGGATTCGCAGCTCATTGGAAGTATAAGGGCATCAAAAGCGAAGACAACGTCTATGATAAGTGGTTAAATAATATTAGGACTTTACTCGAGAATCAAAATGGGGATGCCGTTGACTTCCTCAATGATTTCAAAACCAATTTATTTAAAGAGGAGGTATATGTATTTACCCCAAAAGGAGATATGAAGATACTTCCTAAAGGTGCAACAGCCTTAGATTTTGCTTTTGATATTCACTCAGATGTAGGGGCGCAGGCAATTTCATTTAAAGTAAATAATAAGTTGGTTCCGATGGGTTATGTACTCAAAAACGGGGACCAAGTAACCATCAACACATCTAAAAATCAGTCGCCAAAAGAAGACTGGCTCAAGCTAGTTATAACTGGAAAAGCAAGATCTAAGATCCGATCATCCTTAAACGAGAAAAAACGCTTAGCTGCCGATATCGGCAAGGAGTCCTTGATTAGAAAGCTTCGCAATCTCAAAGTTGACTTTGAAACCAATGCAGATAATGTTGTGGAGCTCTTTGGAGAAAGAAATCGCCAAGACCTTTATTTGGCCATAGAACAGGATAAGGTAAAGCTTCAAGACATTAGTAAGCACTTTGAAATTGTCAACAACCAATTAGAACCAATTAAAACCGCAGAGGATGAAGGGTTAAAAGAATTTGAGGTTAAGGCTACCTCTGCTAAAGCAGTTAAAAGTCAAAAAAAATCAGATATCATAATTAATGGTCAATTTGAAGAATCATTTGATTATAGCCTTTCTACTTGTTGCAATCCTGTTCCTGGTGATGAGATATTTGCCTTTCTGACTTCTAACTCTGGGATGAAGATTCATCGATTCAACTGTAGCAATGCTTCTAATCTCTTCACAAACTATGGCTATAGGATTCTGAAGGCAGAATGGGCTGACACTGCTAAGAGCGGATTTGTAGTTGAGCTTAGGTTGACGGGCATAGATACTGGACCTGGTGTAATCCAAAATCTAACCAACGAGTTATCAAATAATCTCGGGGTAAATATTAAGTCATTTAGTATCTCTGGTGAAGAAGGCATTTTTGAGGGAATAATAAAAATAATAGTAAGAGATAAATTCCAACTCAATGATGTCATTAAAAGTATAAAAGAAATGGACAACATATCCACTGTAGACAGAACTATCGAATAAAACTAAAAATGGAAAACGACTCTCTAACTGACAAACTAAAGAAAGCAAAGGATCGGTTTAAATCTATCTTAGAAAAGAATAAGAACCGCAAGACACCTGAGCGCTTTGCTATTTTAGAAGAAATATATCTGAATCAAACTCATTTTGATGCAGAGTCACTCTATATCAAAATGAAGCAAAACTCATACAGAGTTAGCCGGGCTACAATCTATAACACATTAGACATCCTCGTAGAATGTGATCTGGTTATGAGACATCAGTTTGGGAATAATAAAACGCTCTATGAAAAAAGTTATGGTTTCCCAGAACACCATCACATCGTCTGTGAGCAATGTGGCTACATCAGAGAGTTTACCGATGAACGCTTGAATGGTATTGTTGAAGATGCCGCTCAGCTACCAAATAATGAAATAAATCGAACGGCTCTGAATATTTACACTTCTTGTCTCGATCAAGATTGCGTAAATCTCCATTAATCGGGTATTTTTGCATTTTTTATATCTAAATTTTAATAATACGACTCATGGCGGTGGATGTTCTTATAGGCCTTCAATGGGGTGATGAAGGGAAGGGAAAAGTTGTTGATTACTTAGCTGGTAGATATGATATCATCTGCAGGTTTCAGGGTGGACCTAATGCTGGACACACCATCTATACAGTAAAAGGCAAGTTTGTTCTACATACAATTCCCTCAGGAATCTTCAGATCTAACACTCAAAACGTCATAGGAAATGGAGTTGTAATCGATCCAATAACTTTAAAAAAGGAAATATTAGGCCTAAAAGAGATGGGTGTTGATGCAACTGCTAATCTACTTGTCTCTAAAAAGGCACATCTCATCCTTCCATCTCATAGATATCTGGATGTAGCATCCGAGATATCAAAAGGCAAGAAAAAAATCGGATCTACCCTGCGAGGAATAGGTCCGACATACATGGATAAAACCGGACGTAATGGATTGAGGTTTGGTGATATCAATAGCGCTGAATTCAAGAAAAAATATCAAGAGCTTAAGAATAAACATCTTCAGTTAGGTGAAATGTATGGAGATGTTCCATTTGAGTGGAATGATGAAGAGTGGTTTGAAAGCATTGAATTCTTGAAATCCCTTGAAACAGTGAGCTGTGAGTATTATCTAAATAAAGCTCTTAAAGCAGGCAAAACCATACTAGCTGAAGGTGCTCAAGGCGTTATGTTAGATATTGACTTTGGTACATATCCATATGTTACCTCGTCCAATACAATCACAGCTGGTATTTGCACAGGATTAGGTGTTGCCCCCACACAGATAGGAGAAGTTATAGGTATATCTAAGGCATATTGCACCAGAGTAGGTGGAGGACCATTCCCTACAGAGCTATTTGATGACAATGGTAAAAAACTGCAAGACTTGGGTCATGAGTTTGGAGCTACCACAGGTCGTCCGAGGCGTTGTGGTTGGTTAGACTTGGTACAACTGAAGTACAGTGTTATGATCAATGGAGTAACTCAGATTGCCTTGACTAAGTCTGATATTATGGATCATTTTGAAGAAATTACTATTGCCGACGAATATGAAGTCAATGGTTATAAAACTCAAGAATTGCCATTTGATCTATGTGATGAAAACTACAAGGTTTCTCTCAAGAGTTTCAAAGGCTGGAATACTGATCTCAGTGCAATAAAGAAAGAAGGAAAAGCTTTACCTCAAGAATTTGAAACCTACGTAGCCTTTTTAGAGTCTTCATTAGAAGTGTCTATTCCGATGATAAGTATAGGCCCAGGGAGAGATGAGCTAATTTTGAGACAAACCTCTTAAACCACTCCTAATACTGCAAATAGATCTGATCGATAACCTGTGCGAAAGCACGACGAATTTTACTGTTTCCTACACTGTGACCATTGGAGATCAGACTTATTGCAAGGTACTTACCTGACTTTGTTTTAATTATGCCTGTATAGCTTTGAACTCCCCCCATTGAACCCGACTTGATCCAGACGTTACCTTCACTTTCAGCATTAACCATAAATCTTCTTAGAGTCGTTTCGGCCTGTCCAATTGAAGGAAGGTAGTTCAGAACATACGCTACAGATTCAGTCTTAACTATAGCATGAATAAAACTGGTAAAGAAAGAAGCAGATACTCGATTTTTAATAGAAAGCCCACTCCCATCTTGCATATTCAAACTACTGACATTTAAGTCCAAAGACTCAAGGATACTATTTACTTCCGCTATCCCGTCTTCAAATGTTACACTCGAATTAGCTTGATTACTACCAATAGTTTTTAAAAAAGCCTCACAATAAGTATTATTAGATTCATAGTTTGCCCGCTGCACTAATTCCTCTAATGGTGGAGATTGGTAAGTCTTAATATACTTATACTCTCCACCTTCACTGGGGATTCTATCCACTCTGATATTTTGATACTCCAACTGATTAATCAAGAATTCGCTGAACATGATATCTGGATTAGGTATGGCACCGTGAATCGTGAAGGTATCACGTCCAGGAGGAATAGTTCCCTTGACGTATCTGTTATAACCATATGGGTCTCCATATATATATGCGTTATCACCACTTCCTTTCTTTCCCGACTTCACTAAGCTCCTGAAGCTTTCAAAAGGAATAACCGGGTACATCTTAATGATTTCTGCAAGCTGTCCAGGTGAAGAGCTCGTTTTGTAGTATAGGTCATACGAGTTCTCATAAAAGTTAAACCCATAAGCCCCAGAAGCGTAGTAATTAGTTAAGTCATCCCAATGCCAAGTATCATGAATGCCTTCTCCTTCGAATATGGAACCATCAACATAGACGGTTCCTGCAATACAAGAGATACCTGCTGCTTGGATTGAGGATATAATATCCGCAAGGAGATCATCTAAACTCAATACGTTCTCATCAGGAGAGGCCAAACTTGGATCTCCAGAACCGGTTAATATGACATCACCTAACAATGTACCATCTGAGAGTAAACTACCTCTATATCCTAACTTCGTTTCATATCGATAATCTTCACCTAAGGTTCTGAGCGTGCTAAACGTAGTGATAACCTTAAGAGATGATGCTGGCGACATTAGAATATCCTCATTATGGCTAATAAGCTCTGCGTTATCAGAAAGATCTATTACAGACAGAGACACCTGTGCATTAGATAGATAACCAGAATTTAGGAGATCCATAATACTCTGTGCCTCAATAGACAGGCCGCACAGACTAAAAAATAAACTTAACATTATTCTATTCATACTCATATTCTATATGAAACAATGCATCACTATAGTGCACCACAGAAGCATTGTTGCGTCCTATGATATAACCACTATAATTAGAAATAATCTTCTTTACTTTATCTCCTTGGGGCGAATGAATTTCGCCCAATTTCGCTCCCTTGGATATTTTCACACCTGAGGATCTTGACCAGGTGAACAACCTAGCCTCCGTAACACGAACCCAAGAAGTTTTATGAATTTTAACAGGGGTATGTGGATTCGTTGGCGAATCACTTATCATTCCTAATGAGTGGAGCGTCCGTAATACCTCATTGTAACCAGTTTCTATAGACAACCCACAGAGACGCTGCGCCTCGCCTGTCTCGTATACTAATGTTGGAATTCCCATTTCATTAGCGGTTCTCCTAAATGACTTTGGTATATAGGATTTTTTGATCAAAAAATGGCTGGCAAATGACTGTGCTAAGGTGGCAGCCTCGATATCGTTGGTACTGAATCTAAACTGAGCATAGTTATGTCTGGATGCTCCACCTGTATGCAAATCGATAGAATAATACACATGTGGTAATACCTTTTTAGCTAATACTGATGCCACTCTTAACGCTAATGATCCGGACGATGATCCAGGGAAACTTCGATTCAAATCCTTACCATCAGGAACATCTCTATTAAAATTAATGAATCCATTAACATTGAGTAATGGAACCATTACAACACTTCCATTTAATAGATTTTTCAACTTGCTCGAGGTAAGAAATCGTCTCACTATCTGCACACCATTGATTTCATCTCCATGTGGTCCTGCCAAAATAAGTACGGATGGCCCTTCTATCTCTGATCTATGTACATATTCCTGTATGTTTATCCGAGTTCCAGATGGCAATCGACTTATATTAAAGTCGACCACACCAGACTGCCCTAACTCAGATTGCTGCTTCTCCAATACCATCTTTATCCTTTATTAATTGACATCACCTTTCTCTCGATCAGCTGAATAATCTTCGTTGCTACATCAATCTTAGTGATCGTTTCTATCCCTTCTAAGCCTGGTGATGCATTCACCTCTAAAACTAATGGCCCTTCCTGAGACCTCAACATATCGACTCCCGCCACTTTTAGCCCCATATATTTAGCGGCCGCAATCGCTGTTTTCTCCTCTTCTTCAGTTAATGCAATTTTTTCTCCATATCCACCTCTATGCAAATTAGATCGAAATTCTCCTTCTTGAGCTTGTCGCTTCATTGATGCTACTACCCTATTTTCGACTACCAGTGCCCTAATATCCATACCTGAGGATTCTGCAATAAACTCTTGCATAATCGACTTCTGCTTTAATCCTGATATCAACTCATGTGTTGCTCTCATAGCACTTTTGTCGTCAGTCTTGATTACACCTAATCCATGAGTGCCGCTCAACAGCTTGATGATCTTAGGAAACTCCTCGATAAGCTCTGACATACTATCCAAATCTTGAGGAGAGGAGATATAGACTGTCTTGGGCACCTTAACTCCTTTACTTGCTAGTAATTGTAGACAACTTAATTTATCTCGAGCCCTAAGCAATGCCTCCGCTCTAAGCACCGTATAGACGTCAATAGACTCAAAGTGTCTTATGACCGCCTCTCCCTGCTTAGTAACCGTATGACCTATTCTGGGGATAACTGCATCACACCCCTCTATCAATTGACCATAGTAATAGAGCTTATTCCCATCATTACTAACCAATAAATTACAGTTGACATGATCTATAACTCGCACAAAATGCTTCCTTCGTCGAGCTGCATTAAAGAGACTCCTCGTGCTATATAATTCGGTACTACGTGATAATATGAGGATGCGCATCGCCACTTATAATAACGCAAGATAAGAAGTGTTTTATGTATAACTCACTTATTCCCTTATCTTGCCCTCAACTGATTAGCCTTATCTATGAATACAGACCTTCTTTTAGATGATAAAAAGATCATTAGAGCTTGGGCTATTTTTGATTGGGCCAATTCGGCTTACTCATTAGTCATCTCAACTGCTATATTTCCGATTTACTTTATAGCTGTTGCACCAGAATATTTGGATTTCCTTGGATTGGAATTGAGCAGTTCATCAGTCTATTCATATTCAATTGCCTTTGCATATGTCTTAATCGCCATAGTAGCTCCCATGTTAGGGGGGATTGCTGATTTTGGGAATAAGAGATTGACCTTCTTGAAGGCATTTACTACAATCGGAGCCTTATCATGCATGTGCTTGTATTTCTTCTCAAGTGAATTAACAGTTTGGGGAGGAACTGCTGCATTTGTTATTTCGACTGTAGGCTTCGCAGGCAGCTTGATTTTTTATGATTCATTCTTACCTAATATTGCAAGTAAATCCAACTATGATAAGGTTAGCGCTATCGGTTATGCCTATGGTTATATAGGCAGTGTTATCTTACTATTATTCATCCTGTTCATGAGTCAGAAGCCAGAATTGTTTGGATTCGCTTCTGATAGCTCTTTGCCGTATCGCATTGGTTTTGTTTTAGTTGGTGTATGGTGGCTAGGGTTCGCACAGATTACGTTTAGAAAAATGCCTCAGGATAATAACAAGCGGCTGCCATCTGGATTTGTCAGAAGCGGATATAAAGAACTTCTTGCAGCGTTTAAAGATCTGCGTGGGGATAAGAATCTCTTGTACTTCCTTGGCTCCTTTTTCTTCTATAGTGCAGGTGTTCAGACGGTTATTTACTTAGCAACAATTTTCGCAGAACAGGAATTAAATTTCAGCAGTAGTGAATTGATTTTAACGGTTCTTCTACTCCAAGTCGTGGCCATTTTTGGAGCCTATGTTTTTGCCAAAATAGCTAAGTCAAAAGGTAGCAAAAAGACACTTATAGTTTTAATTCTCATTTGGATGTTGATTTGTTTAGCAGCCTATTTTACAAGGTCCAAAATGTTATTTTACCTGATATCGTTCTTTGTGGGATTAGTATTGGGAGGCATTCAGTCTACCTCTCGGGCAGGATATACTAAGCTGCTTAAATCTGGTGAAGATGACTTGAGTTCATTTTATAGCTTCTATGATGTATTATTTTATCTGTCAGTAGTCTTTGGAACTTTCGCTTTTGGATTAGTTAATCAATTGACACAAAACATTAGGTATAGCGTACTTACATTAGTCATCTTCTTTATGATTGCTATTGTACTATTAGCACCGATGAAGTTTAAAGAAATGGTAAGCACTGATGTTTAATCTATAAATTCATAACATCCAATATCAGGGGTCATAGCATCTCTCAGATTCCCAATTATATCAATCTGTAATTGAGGGAGTGGAACACCAGCATTTCGAGCAACCGAAGATGTATCTAAGCTAAAAACACTTTGCGCTTCTCCCAAGAAAAGGTCTCCTTCTGGATTGATGATACAACCGTCACATATTGAAGCAAAATCAAAGTCATTTTCCGACTCATCAACTTTAAGAATTGTCTGATTTAAAGAAATATTAAGCAATTCTGCATCAGAACCTTCTGTCGCGTCAATTATAAGTACTTCATTGGGGTTGGATCCAGTAAATATGGAGTTGCAAACCTTTAACGTCAATGGTCTCAGAGCAATTTTATTACAATTAGGATCCAAACATTGGAAGTTGTCCATATATATTGCTGGCCGGTCATTTATATTATTAGCAAGAGTCACATAATTCACTTGATAGCGACCTCCTGAGCTTAAGAGCACACTCTGAGCTCCGTTATTATAGAATAGACTATTATTTATCTCCGCTTCTGCATTCACCCCTATGAATCCTGCATTTGAAGTATTGTGAATGATGGTTTGCTCAACAAGAACTTGTGAGGCACTATCGGCTCTGAGGCCAATTATGCTATTCTTGATAATCACATTAGAGAAGCGATTATCCTTACTCCCACCCAGGAGTCTAATTCCGGCCCATTGACCAGGCACATCTGCAAAACTCGCTTCTAATCGATCTCCTTGAAACACTACTGGTTCATCAAGAGTGCCCACAACATCTATAGAACCGTTCTCGAGAAAGAACAATCCTCCATCATTTAATATCTGATCATCAACTCGTGCGATTCCACCATGAACATGTATCTGTGTTCCTGGTGCAATAGTCAATCCACAACTGTCTATGAATAAGAGACCGTAGATTACATATGGTTTCGGGTCATCCCAAAATATATTCCCATTTCCACAAGTCAAGCCGAGTATCCGACCCTGTGCATCTCTCGAAGGGAAGTAGTTAGCGTTTTGCCCCCAGGCTTCAAGATGAATTTGGCTCATGAATGAGCCATCAGTTACCACGTCTATAGCTTCGCTGATTACGAATGGACTTAGTGATAATGGCTCGTCAGGATCAACTGTAACCTCAACAAATATCCAGACGCTGTCTAACGCATTAATACGAATATCGATGAATGATTCACCAGGCACACCATCCACGTTTATCCTAAACTTGGAATTTGATTGGGCTAATTTGATTTGATCAATCGTTATGTTCTCCTGTGATAGGTTCTTAATATTCACAGATCGAGTTATACTCCCTATTTCCGTAAAAACCGTATCGAAACGAATCGTATCAAGTGAAAAACTTATATCAGTAGAGCTACTTGGCACAAACTCTTCATCAAAGCAGCTAGCCAGAAATATCATCATAAAAACACTTAATGTGAATAACTTAAGAAACACATGCATTTTCTGATTTCTCTCGTAAGATTTATTCAATTTTGATGTTTTATTTATGTCTTGACTAATAATGCGAAGATAGCACACCAAGTTTGCTCAGACAGTACTGAAATCATTTTATAATAGAAGTGAACGAAGCAATTAACTCTCCCCATATAGACTTTATTATACCTGCCGTCAATGAAGAACATTCTATCGGTAAAGTAATCAATGATATTCCAAAAGATATCACTCGACATATCATTGTCTGTAATAATGGGAGCACAGATCGCACTAAGGAGGTAGCATTAGAAGCTGGGGCAATAGTTGTAGATGAGTCGAAGTCAGGTTATGGTCAAGCATGTCTCAAAGGAATGGAATACTTACAGGACCTATCTGAAAAGCCAGACATAGTGGTATTCTTAGATGGCGATTACAGTGACTATCCGGAGCATGCCACTGAGCTTATAAAACCAATTACTAATGAGGGGTTTGATATGGTTATCGGTTCTCGTATCACAGGGGATTTACAACCTGGCTCGATGACAGTGCCGCAAGTGTTTGGTAACTGGCTCGCGACTACGCTGATCAAGATTATCTATAACTACGATTTTTCGGATTTAGGTCCATTCAGAGCTATTAGATATCAAGCACTAATAGATATAGATATGCAAGACAAAGATTATGGTTGGACTGTAGAAATGCAAGTTAAAGCAGCCAAGATGGGATTACGATGTACTGAGATCCCAATAAATTATAGAAGGAGAATTGGAACTTCAAAGGTGTCTGGAACGATTAGAGGCACCATATTGGCGGGACACAAGATTCTTTGGACCATATTTAAACATATTTAAACATATTTAAACATATTTAAATTATTTACTATTTATATACTACATAGTTGATGTTGCAGATAGTTGGAGAGATCATATTGGTAGTTTATGCCGTATCAATCGTCCTAATCACGGTTTATTGTTTGATGCAATTCCATCTCCTATATTACTATAAGAAATATAAAAATCAAATCTCCTCAGATCTTGACAGTCAAGGTAAAACGACTGAGTCATGGCCTATGGTTACTATTCAGTTGCCTATATATAACGAGCTTTATGTAACACCCAGATTATTAGAAGCTATTGCTCAATTAGATTATCCAAAGGATTGCTACGAAATTCATGTCCTTGATGATAGTACCGATGAAACAAAAGAGTTACTGTCGAAAGAGGTTGAATATTATAAAGCACGGGGATTTAACATCTCTCATATAACCAGAACTGATCGTAGAGGTTACAAAGCTGGTGCTCTAAAAGATGCTATGCCTATCGCTCAGGGAGAATTCATAGCCATATTTGATGCAGATTTTCTTCCAAAAGTAAATTTCTTAAAAGAAACGATCAAACACTTCAATCATCCTAAAGTAGGAGTGATTCAAACTCGGTGGACCCATCTCAATCAAGATTACTCCCTCTTGACTAAAGTACAGGCATTTCAACTGAACGTTCACTTTACAGTAGAGCAGCTGGGACGAAAAGCAGGGAACTTGTTCCTTCAGTTCAATGGTACTGCCGGGGTTTGGCGTAAAGAGTGTATCATCGATGCAGGTGGATGGGAAGCAGATACATTAACAGAAGATTTAGATCTAAGTTACCGAGCACAATTAGGAGGTTGGGAAATTAAATATTTAGAAAACACTACATCTCCGGCGGAACTCCCGGCAGAGATTAATGGCTTGAAGTCTCAGCAATATCGTTGGATGAAAGGAGGTGCTGAAACTGCGAAGAAGCTAATTCCTAAAGTATGGTCGTCGAATTTGAGTTTTGTTAAAAAAATCCACGCTACCACTCATTTGTTAGGCTCTTCGGTCTTTATTGTGGTATTCATACTTGGATTTATTAGTGTACCATTAGCATTCTTATTAACACCTCTGGGAATAGCTTCAGGGAGGTTTGCCATTTTTTTGGTGAGTCTGTTATCTATCCTAATCGTATACTATATCGCTAATGTTGAGGTAGCATGGAAAAGAGAAAATAAACTCAAGATGATCTTTAAATTCATCTGTCTTTTTCCAATTTTTCTGAGTCTATCGATGGGATTATCCTTTCATAATTCACTGGCAGTCATCCAGGGCTACTTAGGTAAGAAGACTGCTTTTGTCAGAACACCAAAGTTTGATATCCTCAAAGTCAGTGATCGATTCATTCAAAAAAAGTACTTCGATCAAAGAATGCAATCCTCTGCGATAGTTGAAGGTGTTTTGTCTATTTACTTCGGTTCGGGTTTTGCATATGGGATATGGACTGGAGCGAATTCATTTGCACCTATGCATTTATTGTTGATGATAGGATACGGCCTTTTATTCTACTACTCTATCAAAAGTTTATCTTACAAAGCATAACACAGCGTTCTCATCGCTTCTAAGTCATGCAAATTGGAATATAACATACAGCACTTTATTCTTGCCGCAATATTCGTAGTCTGTATCGCTTACATTGGCTATATACCTGAGCAAGGTGACTTCTATCACATCATTATTCCCTATACTGTTCTTTTTGGGTGTTATATCACATTATTATATCAAAGGGTATCCTTTAATCTCCTTCTATTCAATGCCATAGTGGCAAGATTTATACTCATTTTTGCCTTCCCCAATCTCTCCGATGACATATATCGCTTTATTTGGGATGGAAGACTTATTCATATGGGTATTAGTCCATATGCATTCTTGCCAAATGAATTAGTTGGAACTTCAAGTCTACTAACATCTGAGCTGTTTAATGAATTAAACTCTCCTGAATACTACTCATTATATCCTCCAATTGCTCAATTATTCAATTATATCTCCACGACTCTGTCAAGCCAATCTTTCTTGTTAGAAGCTATTATCTATAAGTCATTACTATTGTCAAGTGACTTAATACTATTAAGAGTGTTGTATCTTTTATTCAAAATGATTCAGATACCACTCAATCATATGTTCATATATGCACTTAATCCACTAATAATCATTGAAATCAACGGCAATGTACACTTTGAAGGGGTAATGATTTTGTTTTTAGCGATAAGCTTATATTATATAAAGGGAAGAAGAGCAACTTATGCTGGTGCAGCTTTAGGCCTCTCTGTAGCAAGTAAAATGCTACCATTAATGTATTCTCTAAGTATATTTTGTTTCTCCCAAACAAAAGAAAGAAAATATCTAGTCTCAGGAGCAATGATGAGTTCAGTAGTCCTCTTCCTACCCGCACTGGTGGAATTTGGACAGGCTAGCTCCAATATTCTTACAAGCTTAGATCTCTACGTAAAGAAATTTGAGTTTAATGGCAGCATATATTATTTGCTCCGATTTATCGGGTATAGAATTTATGGCTTTAATACTATACACATCTGGGGACCATTCCTTAGTGTTTTTGCATTAGTGAGCATTCTCTTTATCTCAGTAAAAACTAAGTTCAATGATTATTCAAGTTTGATGAATACGATTCTATGGATCACTATTATATTCTTAATAACTTCCAGGACTGTTCATCCTTGGTATCTATCACTAGCAATTTTCAGCTGTATGTTCACACGATTTAGGTTTCCGATTGTATGGTCGCATCTGATCTTCTTAAGCTATATTAACTATAGCTATCAGGTCAATCAAGAGAATCTGACAATTGTATTTATTGAGTACGCTGTCTTACTCGTTATTATGTTTTATGAACTTAAACTAATAAAGCCCCAATTCAACGACTCGAGGCCTTGATAAATTATTGAAACAGACTCTGTTTTAATAAGTCCATAAGTCATGCTCCCAATTGAATAACTCCTGCTTAATTTTTTCAGAAGCTAATAATCTGTCATACTCACTATCAGGATACATATCTTTTAATCTAAGACCAAGTGAATTAGATTGAGCATAGATATAACTGCCGAAGAACCTCAATTCAAACAAATCATACCATGACATCGGTGTGACATCATTAAAATCTGTAATTACCCTTTCCTTGGCTAAGTAGTTTCTGGCCTTAGGATAGTAAACCCAGAACATTGGAATCTCGTATAGAAACTCCCCTGTATTTTCATCATACTTATCTTGTATTGGCGCAATACCCAATATTCTGACCTTAACTGTAGAAGTTTTTTTATCAAAAAACCAAACCTCCTTAAGTCGGTATCGTTGGATGCTTGCAGGATCAAGAGGATTCTCTGTGATTTTTATTTGTTCTTCATATGTCTCTGGATCATATACAACTGCAGTGTCAATACGATTCATCATGGCAGCCAAATCATCATTATCCATAGGCTCCTTGAACTTTTCGTCTCTGAATACTCTGATATCTCCACTTTCGGCCATTTCTTTAAGAATATTAAAGAACGGTCTCTCATCGTTACGGAAACTTTGGTTCATTTTTTCCCGAATATCTATAACTCTCCATATCCTCCGTTGCCACATCACATCATGCTCACTCAATGGCTCATACTCAATGACTCTACTTTCGTTCATCAATTTACGAGGAACAATATCATCATAGTATGCACTGAGATCATCAGCTTCGAAGATGGTTGCCTCATTAAGAGTTTCTGTTGTTTCTTCAGGATCATTCAAAAAGAAATCATCATCCTGAGCAACAGAAGTCACAATCAAACTTAATACTATCAACAATGACAGAATATACTTCATATTTTAATTATCTATTATCTTAATTAATAACGAACGACATCGTTCCTAAATCTCTTGCCGCCGGATCACCTGGACATTTACATTTGATATTCTCAAAAAAGTAGCGATCACCAGGAACAGCTTTATTAATTATTCGTTGAGTGTCTCCCTTGTAGCTACCCCCAGGATTTATAGCAATCTCAGGATCTTGCCTCCTTGGCACTCTGACTACAGTAAAGCCAGCAATATCACATTTGGCGTCAAAATCGAATCCTTGTAGCACTGGACTTACACCACCCTGTACTTTAAACGTTCCTGATCCCATCTTACCTCCTCTACTTTTAGAAAGCATTGGTACTGGATCTGGAATTCTTTTTACTCTAAAGTCTTTAGAAGCTGAAAATCCAGGAGCGGTCAAATTTATTTTGGCAAATTGTCCATTAGGAGTGGGTTGCTTAACCGTTACGTTATAGGTTCCATCAGAGTTTTTGGATATAGAACCTCCTCCTGATCCTCCCATAGATACATTTACCTGACTACTTGCAACACCTGCTACTGAAACTTCAACAGGATTGTCAACTCCAATATAAAAAACGTTCATCTTAGAAGCAGAAATAGCTGCGGATCGCTCACCGACTTCATATTCATAAGCTCTCTTGAAAGTTTGGACTTCATCAGTTACAGGATTTTTAATCGAAGCCTCAACATTATAAGTCTTCTTTCCTACCCCATTGGCTCTGGTTGAAAACTCTGCTACACCATCCTCATTTACTGATAGTGGCCTACCATTTACGCTGATTGATACACCAGTGTTTGATTCTGCCGAAGCAGAAGCACTCATGAACACTTCAGTTTTGAAGGTCTCTCCATTTATTACATAAGTTTTTTCTGGAGAAGATACAACTGTAAATTTGTCCAAGACAACGTCAGTACTAGTTCCTACTTTGTTAGCTAAATAATTCAAGAATGTTGCCTCTATGCTGATCACATCGTTCTGAAATTTCCTGAAAATTGGTAATACAGCTTGAACAGGCATTTGTTTGAAGTTGAAGGTTGCCCAATCAAACTTAGCGTTTTTAGATTTAGTTGCTGCTCTTTCTCTCCACGTTTCATCGTCGATAATACTCGGAATTTCTTTAGCAAAAGAAGCTCTATCCTCTTCATCCACTAACTCAAGAATCTTATCACGATATTCCATGAGTTGTGCTTTTAATTCTTCACCTCTTTCTTCTTTAACCAATAATCGAGTGGTTACATCTTTATTCTTCTTTCCTCTAAGCGTTGAAGTTTTTTTGCCATCCTTAAAGACATAATCCTCATCGTTATATTCACCATCCTGATTACCAGATGCATCTATCAACCAATCCATGATTTCATCCATTTCTTGGTTAATGACTTTAGACAATTCTTGAGCAGGCTCAATTCTTTCAGCATATTTCTCTAAGGCTTTCTTCTTTTTGGCTCCATCACGTATGAGCTCAGGTAGCGCCTTATTCGACTCCTCTAAAGCCTTATTTGATTTAATTAGGCCTTTATCAACAATTTTGAAAGCATTAAAAATCTCAGCTGAGACATTTAAAGCCAGCATTGCAGTCAATACCAAGTACATGATATTGATCATCAGCGCCCGGGGTTCCTTAGGAATTGACATTTTCTTTGGGTATTAGTTTATTAATGGAACCTACTGCTTTACAGTAAATGCACTAAGTACATTACCGTATACTGAATTCAATGAAGATAAATTTCTATTTAACGATGCCATCTGATCTTTATACATCTTAGTATCTTCTACAGTTTCACTAAGTGAAGACATTGCTTCATTTAACTTCTCATAAAAGTTGTGAGCAGCCTGAATCTGCTGTGAAGTCTCGTTAAAGTCTATTTCTTGCAGTGCTTTTAATGACCCTAAACTTTTAGACATAGATTGCAGCTCATCTAACATACCACCAAGTTGATTTTCAACTACTTCTGCATTTAGAGCTCTTGAATGATCAACTGCACTTGCATCAACAACTCCTGCTGTAAGAGGTGCTAAAGAAGCATTATGACTATCTAAGCCTGGATATAACTTCTCCCAGTAATAATCTTTTTCAGGGCCTATAAGACCTAACATAAAAAATAAAAAAGCTTCAGTTATAAGTCCTACTGTAAGCAAGTCTACCTTTAAGCCTGCGATTACTGGTTGCTCCCATGATTGTATCTTATAAAGCGCTCCTAACATCACTAATGCTGCACCTACTCCTATTATGAAATTCTTTGTGTATTTAAAACCAGAAGAATGTAAAAAGCTCATTTTAAATTGATTTTATTGAAGTTTAAATTTTGCGATTTAATGGGGTTATTGATTGGACTAAAAATCATCAATTGTTCTTCCCAAGAAAGTCATAGCACATCTAAAGCCGATAAAAGATTTTGCTGAATCTTGATACTCATAATCACGTGCATCCGTGCGTAAGAAATAGTGAACATCCTTCCATGAACCTCCTCGTACTACCTTTAGCTTATAGGCAGCGGGATCTTTGTCTGTTGCATCATATTTTAAGTCAGGATTTAAATCATGGATATGTTGATATGCATTGGCCGTGTATGTCGTTTCTGTCCATTCGGATACATTACCTGCCATGTTATATAGACCATAATCATTAGGAAAATAAGAATCGACAGGTACCGTATGCATTCCTCCATCTTCTGCATAGTTTCCTCTACCCGGCTTGAAATTCGCCAATAGGCAACCTTTACTATTTCTTACGTAATATCCACCCCATGGATAAGGAGCCATATCACGTCCACCTCTGGCGGCATATTCCCATTCGAATTCTGTAGGTAGTCTGAAGTTCTCAACTAATGCATTAGTCTCTTCTACACCATCATTCCAAATTTTAGTCCTCCAGTGACAAAAAGCTTGAGCCTGCGGCCAAGTAATTCCGACAACTGGATAATCATCAAAGGCAACATGCTCAAAATAATGCCTTGTCATAGGCTCATTATAACTGTAGCTGAAATCTCTAATCCAGACAAATGGATCTGGAGCAATATTAACTGTTCTTTTCTTGATAACCTCTGACCTTCTTCCTGCATAATTGCCGCTGGCGGCTTTTTTCCAATTGATCCAATCATAAGTGTAATCTAAGAGATCATTGTTCACTTCCCTCTTTCCGCTGAGGGACATGTCTTTGGTATAAAACATCTCATCAAGGTCCTCCATTTCATAATCGAGTTCCATTTCCCAATCAATTTCTTCATTTCCATAGTCATCTTCGATATAATCACCCATGATTTCATGAGCCTTGTAATCACGAACCCATTCTACGAATTGACGATATTCATTATTGGAAATTTCTGTTTCATCCATGTAAAACCCAGTAACTGAGATTGATTTTGGCCTCGTCAAGTAAGAGGTGAAGATATCTTGATCACTCTGACCAACATTAAGATATCCAGACGGCACGTAAACCATACCGTAAGGATTAGGTGTACCCTTCCACTTAGGGCGTTCTTGTGATCCAATTAATTGACCACCATTATCTCTTCCACATCCACTCAATACTATGAGCGCTACGAAACAACAAAGAATAATATTGATGTTTTTCTGAGTCATTTATACCTATTTAAATGAAGATTCTGGGTTAAAACTTAATAGAAACTTTAAACACCTATTCGTTAGTATGTTTGCGTCCCTATAAATGACAACAATTTGACATTCATACCCTGTCAAAAAACGTGCTAATCTTTTTATTACTACAAAAAAGTACAAAGTAGGCGTCATTGTTTTATAATATCTTATAAATTATTCTATTTCAAATTTCTTTTATGTAGCTTATTGATAACGAGGATTATAAATAATAGGTGGATACTCTCCAGTGCGGATTTTTTTGTTCAGATTGTAATTTATCATAAACTCATGAGTGCCCTCATGAAAAGTTCGGATTCCAGAAAGGCCTAAATCAAACGAATATGATAGTCTAACGTTATCGTTCAACTGTATCCCACCTATTATATTCAGTGCATCTATGCTATTGGAATTATATCCACGAATTGTGGCTCCTCCTAATACATTATCATAATAAACAATTGCTCCAAGCTCTGTTTGAGTTTGAACAAAATCAGAGCGAATCAAAAGACTTGGTAAAACTTGAAGCAATTCAGAAATAGAAAAATCAGATCTCACATAAACATTCATCAATTGGGACGAATTAAACCTGCTTTCCCCTGCAGAGAACCCATTGGAAGGAATATTATCTAAACTGAGTCCGAACTCCCCGTAATCATTAACAACATAAAATCCTAAGCCCCACCAAGTATTTATCCCATTCATATCTGCGGAGAGCAAAATAGGGTCATTGTGAAAAATAGTATTATCTAAATACGTCCCTCTTGGAGTCCTTAATATTGCACCATCGATTGATATCTGATTAACTCCTAACCTCCCTCCAAAAGACATGAGACCTACGACAGATTCAAAAATGTAGTTATAAGAACCTGATATGTTCAGCCTGCGCATAGGTCCTATCTGATCATTCTCAACGGCTATTCCAGTACTACCGCTAATTGCATAGAGTGGTAAATGCACATTGATGAACTGAGTGCGGGGTGCTCCCTCAAATTGATTCCATTGAGTTCTTAAACCAGCAGTTATACTTAAAGATCTATCCAACCCACCATACGCTGGGTTAAACTGATATTTATTAAACATGAACTGAGTATGCTGAGGTGTTTGTTGAGCAGATAGCCATGAAGATCCTCCAGCAATCAGAATAGTTAAGAACAGCTTGACAATCTCAGAAAATCTCATGAATGATAAATTAGTACTTATTGGTTATAGTTCAAACTGAATGCCATCATATGCAGGATAAATTGTCGAAGGAAGGCTCTTAGACCATTTTTGAACGGGACCCAGCAGATGACTCATGTGAATAAGATACCCCCCTTTATTCGGTTTAATTGCATTAATCTTTTCTATAGCTTCTTCGATAGTATTATGAGAATGGTGTGGCTTGTTTCTCAATGCATCTATAATCAGATAATCTAAATCATATAGTTGTTTTGCAGTATGTTCAGGAATGAAATTGGTATCGGTAAAATAACAAAGCTTACCAATCTTAAAACCCAAGATAGGTAGGTTACCATGGTGAACTCTCAGTGGCAACAACTCTATATCATCGATTTGGAGTTTTTGATTGGGTTCTATACCTATCAATTCAAAACTTGGGGCGCCTGGATAAGAATTTTCTAAGAAAGCATAGTCAAACCTCCTTCTAATCTCAGTAATAACTCTTGCCTCCGCATATATTCTCATAGGTTTCCTATTTCGAAATATGAATGGCCTTAAATCGTCCAACCCAATGATATGATCATTATGTTCATGAGTGATTACTACAGCATCAAGTTTATTGACTCCAGCCCGCAACATCTGTTGTCTAAAATCTGGTCCAACATCGATTATCACATTTGTATCCTTATGTGATATGAGTGCGCTACATCTTAGTCTATTGTCGTGAGGATCTAAGGACGTGCATGCTTCACAATCACATCCAATAACTGGGATACCTTGCGAAGTCGCTGTTCCTAGAAGGGTAATCAACACGATAAAAGAAATTGTGCATTACAGAATTACTTTTCTATAACATCAGCCAAAATACTTCTAAGATTTTCTATTCGTGATTCTAAGTCTAAGAATTTATTTACAACGACTACTTTTCTAGTCTCAAACACACAATATCCAGATTTAAAATTTCCTTTCTCAAACCTAACAGTATACTCAAACTCTTTAAATCTATCTATTAATTTTTGTAATCTATATCTTGAGGCTTTAACCATGTTTTACATATAAAAATGTGAATATATATAAATGGAAATCATATATAGTAAATTCTAATATTAACATATTAAGCTTAGTACTACTCTTGGGCGCCTTAATGTTATTAGATCAAGATGGACTTACACAAAGTTTCTCTGGACAATTACATGCAGGGCTAAATCTAAGTCAACTCTCAGGTGATGGACTAAATGGTTTTGACAACTTTGGCATAAGTTCAGGATTCAGCATCAGTTATCCCATAGGGCTAATGAGAAAAGAATTTTCAATTGAATTATTGTATAACCGAAAGGGAAGTAAGGGTACTGAACCCACCACCATAATTTCGCAGTCTATTTTCTTGGATTATGTGAGTACTGCACTTCTTTATCGTTGGGGTGAATGGTACAATGAATCAAGATCCTATTATAATTTGCATATTGAGTTTGGACCTGTTGCAAGCAGATTATTCAATGCTCAATCATCAAATAGTTTCTTTGATCCTTTAACAGATGAGTTCAATGATTGGGATATTGGAATTATGGGAGGAATTAACATAAAAATGAATTCAAAAATCGGAACGACTATTAGATATGAAAGGTCATTAAATAAAATCTATAGCCCACATTCGAGTAATCTTGCAGGATTACAGAGCTATCTGATATTAATCCGTTTAGATTACCAGCTATGAAGGAGATTAAAGCAGCTATTGATATAGGCACGAACACTTCCCATATTATAATAGCAGAAATAGAAGATGGTAAAATCAATTCTATAATATACAGGAAAAAATACTTCACCTTTATAGCCAAAGAAGGAATAGAACGTATCAGCGTTGCAGCACAAGAGAGGTTATATCGAGCTATTTCACACTTTCAGTCAGAAATTCGATCATATAATTGTTCAGCAGTGAGAGCAGTGGGAACAGAGGCGTTAAGATTAGCTGCCAATGGTAAGGATATCCTGCAAACTATCTCAAATGAGTATGGGTTAGATATAGAAATTATTAGTGGAGAAAGAGAAGCGGAGCTCATATTCAAAGGAGTAAAACAAGCTTTTGACTTAACTGTTGGAAAGTTTCTCATTATAGACATAGGTGGTGGTAGTGTAGAATTTATTGAATGTGATCATGGTGAATTAAATTCGGTAGAAAGCATTCCAATCGGAATTGCTCGACTCTATAAGACTTATCATAAATCAGAACCCATTCCAGATATCCATGTAGCTCAAATTAGGCAACATCTCAGGCAAAATTGTGAGCATATCTTTTCAAGATTAGATGGCAAAATTACTTTTATAGGGTCAGCAGGTACATTTGAAGCACTGATACAATCTACTGGATTTACTAATCAAAAGGCTGTACTGAACTACAAAGATTTTAATCAAATCTACAGTGAGTGGATAATGTTGGATTTAGCACAACGAGAACAGCACATTGCAATACCTGTTGAAAGAGCTATGTACATCAATGTTGCTATTATATTGATAAAGTTTCTTTTTGATGAATCGAAAGTTAAAGAAATAATTGTCAGCCCATACGCATTAAAAGAAGGTCTGATAATTGAATAAAGATATTTTTTAGATTAATCTAAATATTTATATTTGCTTATCTAAATCGATATGGAGCTTATCAATATACTTCAAGTAGAATGGGCTACAAGAGCACTAATCGCATCATCTTTAGTTGGATTGATGTGTGGTGTAATAGGCAGCTTCATGGTTTTGCGCAACATGTCCCTCATAGGAGATGCTCTATCGCATGCCATCTTACCAGGAATATTTGTTGCCTTTATTTTAGTTGGTTATAGTTCTACAGGTTTTTTTGTAGGCACACTCATCGCTGCATTACTTAGTGCAGCAGCTATAACTTGGATCCAAGGCAATGTGAAAACTAAAAATGATGCGGCTATTGGGATCATTTTCACATTTATGTTCTCTTTCGGTGTGATTGGCATATCCTACCTGAACAATCAACAAGGAGTTCATTTAGATCTAAAGGACTTTTTGTTTGGAACCATTCTGGGTGTTTCAGATGAGGACATAATGATCACTGCACTCGTGACCTTATATGTCATAGTCAGTGTGATCATACTATTTAGATATTTGTTCGTTACTACGTTTCAACCTACTATAGCCCGAACGATGGGTATATCCATAAAGCTCATCCACTATTTCTTGATGTTGCTACTGTCATTTGCAGTAGTTACGGCATTAAGAACTGTAGGAATCATTTTAGTTGTTGCAATGCTGATTACTCCAAGCTCTACAGCTCTCCTACTCAGCAACAAGCTTAAGTATGTAGTTATACTCTCAGGTATTTTAGGTTTATCATCTGCGATAGTTGGACTAATTGTGGCTATTATGCTGAACACAACACCAGGTCCAGCGATGTGCGTTATTGCGACTTTTTTCTATTTCTGTGCTGTATTCTTTTCTCCATCCAAAGGATTACTGTTCAAATATCTAAGTAAAAGAAAGCAAGATCGTACTATAGAGAAGGAGGATATCATCAAATATCTTTATCAAAAAGGTGCTAAAACCATCGATCAGGTCGATACATTCGCAAACGAATTAGGCCTAAAACTCAACAATGTTCATGATAACATAAATGAGCTAAAGGGCGATGGGTTGCTCACGTCATCTAATAATTTAAAACTTTCTGCCAAGGGTGAGCTCATAGGTGAAAAGTTAGTTAGAGCGCATAGATTATGGGAAACCTATTTAGTAAATAAAGTTGGGCTAAACGATGGAGAAATCCATGATGATGCAGAGAAGTACGAACATTTGCTCACTGCAGAACTCCTGGATCAACTTGATATTAAATTAGGGTACCCAACCACAGATCCACATGGATCACCGATTCCTACCAAACGGAAGTCCGCACTTAACCCACTACTCAAGTTAAAACCAAAATCGAGAGCGATTATCTCAAAAAACCAAATTGATGCAGATATAGAAAGTAAACTATGGGAATTAGGTCTGCCAGCCAATAGCTCCATCCAAATCATAAACATCGATCAGTCTAATGTCACGATAAAAAAAGGGAATCAAGACATTATAATTGAAGCTTCATTAGCAGAGCTTATCAATGTAGAGTAACTACATTTTACAGGCTTTCAACATTCTCTTTTTCCCTTGTAAGTCCTTGCGAACCTCGACGAGTTCAAAGAGCCCTGAGGCCTGAAAAATATTCTCAATTTTATCAGCCAAATATTCATTTAACTCTACATAAATATTCCCACTCGGGAATAGGTGCTTAACGGAGAATGACACCAACTTTCTGTAGAATATCAAAGGATCAGGACTACCTATCGGCACCAAAGCCATTCTTGGTTCATATTTCAACACATTATCCGACATTTGGTCAAACTCATCCGTCGAGATATATGGTGGATTACTGATGATAATGTTATAGCAGCCTAAACTTTTTCGAGACTTCGCATTCAAAAAATTCATCTCCTGAAAGTTAATGTCAGTAGAGAAATATTTAGCGTTGATTTGAGCCACGTTAAGAGCGTCTACACTTTTATCAACGGCATGTAGCCTCCATTCAGTTTTTTTCTTTTTTAATATAATTGGGATGCAACCTGAACCGCTCCCAATATCAATCACGTCCACCAGCCCTCTCCTACCCTTGAAATCAGATAATACCCAATGAACTAATTCTTCTGTTTCAGGACGAGGAATCAATACTTTAGGACTAACTTTAAATTTATAACCATAGAAGTTAGTCATACCAGTGATATACTGTACTGGCTCATCGTCAAGTAGTCTATATACAATCTCTTGTAAATCATCAACATGATGGAACTCGTCAGAAGACAACACATTTGTAATACCATAAAGATCATCTAAAATAATACTTGCAATGTTTTCAGCTTCTCTTTTACCTTGACGCTCAATGATGTGATCAATAATAAACCGATATGTTTCATATATGGTCATACGAAAGTGAAAGGTGAGTTAAGCCAATTATAAGGATCTAATCGCAATGACCTTAATGCTAATTCATATATGTACCGTATCCTAATTCTTGATTTCAATTCTTTCTTGATCTCGATAAGCGGTAATTTATAATTTAGATGTAAAGCTATCTCTTCTATACTCTTAAATTTAGGTTTTACATCAAATAAACTAAAGTCTTCATTAATCCTGAGGGATCTCAAAATGGAGAAAACATATTGCTGCTGGCCCATAGCTAATGACTCAAACCTGTTATGCTTGACCAGTACAGGCAATTCATTTTCTGCAAACCTCCAACTGTTTATTTTGATATGTTCATTTTCTACAGTCCAATCTATATGGCCTGAAGAAATACCAGCCATGCCTAAAATCTCCTTTGTAAGCTTCTGATAATTCACTACTAACTCTTCATACTTGACTACAGCGCATTTATCAGGTTGAATTGATAATCCCATAGAAGAATTTATCAGATAAATACAAGCTGCGTAGAGAGGATCAAAACCTCTAAAAATCATAGATGCTATTGCTTCTAGCGGATCTCTGACTGTTAATACTAAAATAGCTGGATCAAACAATTTGCTCAAAAGTGAAAAAAGAATGGAATTAGCCGGAGTTTTTTCCACCCACAGGCTCTTGCCATTCTTTGTCAGAATAGCATTCTGTAATAGATTAATAAATTTACCATAGTCTTCTGCAACTAGTACAAAGTGATTTAATTCATCTAAAGTTAAGTTCCATTCCTGAAGAGGCCATTGAACCCCATTCTCTCTATGCCAACCATAGGACCTAAGTGGAGCTAACTTATTATTATCAAATAATCGAGACTTCTGCTCGTCCCATTGCTCAATAAGCTGTGGTCGCGCAAAAATCGAAGTCTCAGAGCTAATCGCAACATCCTGATGCCGACCTAAACACTGATTCAATAGCGAACTCCCAGAGCTACTTGACCCACCTAATATTATCATAAGAGGCCGTGTATTCTATCGTATTCTCTAAATAACTTAAGATCGGTCAAAGTATTTATACTTCGACAATGATCGTCAACCATATGACAATGGATTTGGTATCCGGCATCAAGCCACCTTAGCTGCTCCAAGGAATTCTGTTCTTCTCTAAAACTTACTGGTAAGTTTATTATGGCCTGCAAGGCTTGTTTCCTGTAAGCATAGACCCCGATATGACTGTATAAATTTTGAGATACCACATAGGAATATCTTACAAAATCAATGGCGTTATTACTACAATCCACTTGAGCCTTTACTACTGATCTATCTTCATATTGATCAGGTTTCATGGGTCCAATCAACGTAGCTATTTGATAATTAGGATTAGCGTCCATGACTTTAATAAGAGCAGAAATGTGTGAAAATTCACACATCATCTCATCTCCCTGAATATTGATAATTATGTCATTCTCAGATTTCTGAACTGCCCAAGCACATCGTTCGGTACCGTTTTTAAACTCATCATTGGTTCTTAACACACTTAATGTAGTATTCTGCTGAATCAGTTTTTCAATATAAGACGAATCTGTACATACAATTAGCTCATGATCTAACTCTAATTCTCTGATTCTGTCGCATAAATGCAATAGTACTTCTTTGCCCTTTATCCGCTGAATCAGTTTTTGTGGTAGACGAGATGAGTTTAAGCGAGCAGGAATAATAATGGTCGCCATAGCTCAATCTAATTTAAAATAATAATTTTTAATTATATACATATTGCAATTTATAGTAATATATTTACTTCTGTAAAATCGCTCATAATTATGGTTAGACTTCTAATATTTGTACTTTTTATAAACACTTTACTTGCGCAAGATCAGGAATATTTAGCGCAATATGACAAAGATTCTGGCCTATTCATCAGTCACCAGATAAAGTCGGGTCAAACTTTATTTGGATTAACTCAGCATTTTGGTTCTGATATGGAAGCGACTTTAGAGCTCAATGAGACTTTAGATCTGACTAATTTGAGCCAAAACCAAGAAATCCAAATAAAGCTTAATCCAGAGCTATTTTCAAATACTCCCCCAACTGAAATAGCTCATGCAAGGGTATCATATATTGTTAAACCAGGTCAAACCCTTTATTCAATATCAAGGATATACCTAAATCGGGATGTGACTGAAATTATGAAACTCAATAATCTTAACTCCTATAATATTCATCCAGCAGATACCTTACTTATCGGATTCGTCGAGACACCCTCTATTGAGCCAATCATCGCAGATCAAACTGAAAGAAACGAATTAGAGGAAACGTTAATTACCAATCATGAAT
Source organism: uncultured Bacteroidota bacterium (assembly GCA_902609095.1). Taxonomy (GTDB): domain Bacteria; phylum Bacteroidota; class Bacteroidia; order Chitinophagales; family Saprospiraceae; genus GYS-P2D. Next base: position 32,414 of record CACLQQ010000015.1, read on the forward strand.
TTTTAAGTGATTTAGATACTACTTCATTTGAGACTAAAGTTATTCCAAGAGAACAGATAAAAGAAAAAGGGCTGGCGTACTGGCAGTCGATATCAAATTTCTCAGATGAGTATATCGTCCTACACAAATCTGCACCGATCAATCAACCTATCATCTTGTACAATCCTATGATGGATCGTATGGTAGAGGCCACTGTAGTAGCACCATTACCAGAAAAATCTTATCCAGATAACATAAGTATCGTAATTTCGCCAGCCGTAGCAGACGCTCTCGGAGCCTTAGACAAAAGATTCATCGTCGAAATGACATACTAACACATGGACATAAAAGAAAATATCCTTGAAACCATAGGAAACACCCCTTTAATTAGACTTAATAAGATTGTATCAGGCATAGATGCAACCATATTAGCTAAAGTTGAAACCTTCAATCCAGGTCATTCTATCAAAGACAGAATGGCATTAAAAATGGTAGAAGAAGCTGAAAATACTGGGCGTATTGAAGCAGGTGGAACCATCATAGAATGTACTTCTGGGAATACAGGTATGGGTATAGCCTTAGCCGCCGCAGTGAAAGGGTATAAGTGTGTATTCACCACTAGTGATAAACAATCAAAGGAAAAAATTGACATATTAAAAGCCGTAGGTGCCGAAGTAATAGTCTGCCCTACTGATGTTCGCCCTGAGGATCCACGATCTTATTATTCTGTTGCAGAGCGTATCAGCAATGAAATCCCCAACAGTGTATGGCTCAATCAATATGACAACTTAGCTAACAGACAAGCTCACTATGAGTCTACGGGACCAGAAATATGGAATCAAACGGATGGCAAAATCACTCATCTCGTAGTGGGTGTTGGAACCGGAGGTACTATCTCTGGCACAGCGAAATACCTTAAAGAACAAAATCCCAACATTAAAATTTGGGGTATAGATACTTATGGGTCAGTTTTCAAAAAATATCACGAAACTGGTGAATTCGATGAGAAGGAAATCTACCCTTATATCACAGAAGGAATTGGTGAGGACATCCTCCCGAAGAATGTAGATTTTGGTTTAATAGATCACTTTGAAAAGGTAACTGATAAAGACGGCGCCATCTATGCCAGACGTTTAGCTCAAGAGGAAGGTATTTTACTGGGCTACTCATGCGGTTCGGCTATGGCAGGTTTAATTCAATTAGCTGATCAACTATCCCCGGAGGATGTGGCAGTTATTATATTCCATGATCATGGCAGTCGCTATGTCGGTAAAATCTATAACGATGAATGGATGATCCAACGTGGATTCCTCGATAAAGAACTCAGAGTTAAAGATTTATTGAATAAGAAAAAGGATACTACTTTCTACTCGTTGAGTAAGGATTCATCTCTGAAGGAGGCTTTAGAAATCATGAAGGCGCAAGACATTTCTCAAATGCCCATCACCAATGATGGTAAAATCGTAGGATCAATAACTCAAAACAAGGTGTTGAACCAGATATTAGAGAATCAACTGAAAAATGTGGACATGAAAGCTGCTGATATTATGGGGGATGCTTTCCCTGAAATTTCTGTAGAGACTCCGCTAAAAGACTTAAACAAATACATCACCAAAGAAGTCCCTGCTGTCATAACGGTTGATCAAAACAATCAACCACAGATCATTACTCAATACGATATCATTCAGGCATTGTAATAATCAGTATGGCAAATCAACTCTGGTCAATCATAAAGTCAATTCTCTGGACAATAATAGAGCTCATTATATTTATCATCATTATTATACCTATTGCCGTTGCATTGAATTTGTTATTAGGGAAACTGATTTCATTTCCAGATGATAGCTCAATTGATATTAATCCATACTATATGTTGGTCACGGAGTACATACCACTACTCACAGCATCCGTATTAAGTTTATACGTTACCCACAGCTTAATTTTCAAAAGATCTTGGAATATTTCAGGTTTTAATAATGGCTATAAACGCAGAAGTACTTTAGACGCAGCCCTATTTGCCTTCGCTTTTACCACCATTGGGTTTCTCGTGATGTTCATGCTAAATTACCTGGAGATTACAGCAATTCAATTTGATATCGCACTATTCTCAGGGTTCATCTTGTTATTCATTGTTCAGAGTTCATTTGAAGAAGTCGTAAGTCGCAGTTTCATGATTCCGAGTATCACTGCACGATCTAATGTTTGGACGGCCCTTCTTATTAGCTCTTCACTATTCGCAATTCTCCATCTATCCAACCCTAATATCTCTTTCATCAGCACCTCCAATATCTTTTTAGCAGGCTTGGTATTAGGATTACTGTATCTAAGATATGAAAGTGTTTGGCCGGCCATTACTTTTCATGCTGCGTGGAACTTTTTCCAAGGATCATTCTATGGCTTTGAGGTTAGTGGCTATGATTTTTATAGTTATATAGATACTACCGAAACCGGACCTGATTGGTTTACAGGAGGATCTTTTGGGTTTGAAGGTTCATTAATGACAACTACCCTACTCATTGCTTATTCTGGATATTTATTTGATTCCTGGAGTAAAAACCCGAGATTCATCTTAACTCAGTCATAGTTATTGCACATCTATTTAGAGGCTCTCGATTATTACAAGAGCTTTTGTTAATTTACCGAATCATAGAATTATTACGTTTTGGAAGAAACAAGGACTAAGAAAATTTTTTTTTTGGAATGGTTAGAAAAGCTCTAACAAGATAGTTGGCAGCTTGAGTTACTGATTTCGGGATTGGCTTTATTTGGAATCTGGGAATCCCAGAATGTAATTGCCAGATTTGGTTACTACTTGGATGGATTTGCTCCGAGCTTAGTATTATCATATCTTCGAGCTTTCGAAATTTTACTATGGACCAGTTGGGCCATCTTTCTAATCAATCTCCTAATACATATAATTCTTAGAGGATTCTGGATAGTCGTTATAGATCTGAGATACGTATCAGGAGATATAGATTTCAACGAACTTAGTTATTCCGACAAGTTCAAAAATTACTATAAAAAACGTAGAGGAAGTTTTGATGAATACATATAGGGTATAGAACGCCTTAGTAGTGTAATATTCTCATTTACATTCCTTCTATTTTTTATGCTACTCGCCTTTATAGTCTTCAATATGGCTTTCGCCATAATCATATCTTTGATCTTCAAGCTTGTTGATGACCCCGAGGGTTTAAATGCTCATTTCGAAACCTTTGGACTGATCTATTATGGTTTAGGAATCATTGTATTGACCGACTTTTTTACCCTTGGTACTTTAAAAAAAATTACGGAGAATGCCATATCCTCCATATACTTATGGATCTATCAATTCTATAGTACAATGTCACTGTCATTTTTGTATAGACCTTTACTACTCAATTTTATCGACAACTCTTATGCTCGTAAGCTATTTTTCTTAGCCATCCCATATGGCATCGCCTTATTAGGGCGCAGCAGATTTTACTTAGAAAACTACTCTTATTTTCCTTCTTTCGAACCAGATGCAAATTATGCTGCCAGAATTAATGCTAAATCAATCAATTACATCTATTATGATAATGAGCGAGAAGCACATAACAATGTGTTCAGAAGAGATGGAGATCGCATTAACAAGGATCCAATAAATTATGTCTCTTTAGAATCTTATGAGATAGACAAATCTGAACTCAAAATATTCCTCAGATATACCCGAGGAGACGACGAAGCAATAAAACATCAGTTTCCTGATATTGACCCGTTTAGAAAAAGAGGAATTAGACACAAGATGGTATTATCGAATATAAAAAAAGATGGCACTGATAGATTAGATTCATTGCAAGCCTTAGAGATAAAAGTTGCACGATCTATCTTAAAAAAAGGATCATCCCTGATAGTATTGATTCAACATTAGCGACTACGTTTAGCAGTTATACTGAAGAGGACTACGACCAGGTGAAAAGCGAAATACAATCAGAATATTCTGATTTCAGATATAAGTATCAAGAAGATAGAGTCAAAGAAATCAAAGAAGCTCTTAAAAGCTTATATACTGTCAAGTTAGAAGATCAAAAAATTAATAAATCAATGGAATGTGAATTTTATATTCATCCAAATATGACTGAACGTGGACTCATGTGTTACTGTAATATAGATTCCTTATCATATGGGAAGCATCTATTATAGGTCAATAAAGTAAGAAATAACGACAATAGATCTCATAGAGTGCCATTTAGAAAAGTAAAGAATAGAAATGAATAATACGATTAAAATAGAATTAATCATGACGGCCATAAGTGTCATAGGTATATTAATAATGACTAGCCTCCTGGATGCAAAAACAATATTCAGTGGTTCCTATAAATGAGGTTCAATTGGTGTAAGATTGGTCATCTTAGTACTATTAGGCCGATACTATTTACGTGTCCTAAAGATTATCAAGGTTTGACTTATGGCGAGGCACTTAAATATCTATTCGTCTCTGTATTCTTATATTACTCAGTATCGCAAGTGACAACAATATTATTTTATGGTAATAGTTCAGAAATCAAAGAGGCCTTTATTGAATATGCAGTGGATAGTCAGATAAGTGCACGTAAAATGGTTATGAAAATCGCCGGTGCTGATGATATAAGAATTGAGAATGACATAGAAGAATTCAAAGAGCAAATAGAGTCTGGAGAAATTCCGCTTCCAGATTATCCATTCTGATGGTCGAACCTTCCATTAAATATACTTATGAGCTCAATTATTGGTCTTATCTTTTCTATGATTGCAGCCATATTTGTGAAACAGAAAGGTTAATTGCAGATTATTCGTCTTTGTATATCGCTACATAGCGTTCATTAGGTTTAGCATAACCACGATACATACCAGCAGAGTTAAATGGCATTGACACGTTACCATATTTATCAACAGCAATTAAGCCTCCGCTTCCACCAGCTGCTACTAAAGTTTTATTGACAACATAGTCAGAGGCGACATCCAACGGCTCTCGCAAGTAAGACATTCTTGCATGTACGTCATGTGCAACGCTGTATCTGATAAAATACTCTCCGTGACCTGTACAACTAATTCCAACTGTTGCATTATCCGCAAAGGTACCTGCCCCAATAATCGGAACATCTCCAAAACGATTAAATCTCTTATTAGTCATTCCTCCAGTGCTCGTACCAGCAACAATGTTCCCATACTTATCTAATGCCACACAACCCACGGTTCCATGCTTCTTATCTTCTGGCACATCGTATTCTGACAATTCAGCACCCTTCTCCTCTGCAATAACTCGCTGCAATGAATTCCATCTTGATTCGGTATAAAAGTATTTTACATCCACCGTTTCAATCCCTTCTTGTCGACTGAAAGCCTCCGCCCCAGCACCAGTAAGCAGGACATGCTCCGAATTCTGCATAACAGCTATTGCAGCTGTAATTGGATTTTTAATGGTACTCAAACCTCCAACTGCTCCGGCATTCTTATCAGAACCTTGCATAATACTTGCATCCATTTCGTTCTTTCCTTCATTGGTAAAAACTGCCCCTTTGCCAGCATTAAACAATGGAGAATTTTCCAATACACGTATTGTTTTTTCAACTGCTTCTAATGAAGTGCCTCCATTGCTCAATATCTCTTCGCCAACACTAAGTGCTGCACTTAGCGCATCCCTGTATGACTTTTCCCTTTCATTCGTCATATTCTTCTTGAGAATGGTTCCTGCCCCACCATGTATCACGATAGCGTAATCTGCTTTTTTAGTGGTCTCAGACTGAACTTCAACTCTTTCGGACTTAGCATCAGGCGAATCGCATGAAAGAATTGTCAGAATCGACAAAAAAAGAATCAAAAATGGATATTGAAGAGTATTCATATAAAGGTCTGTTACATTTACTACTAAAATAAATAAACTGAGTCGGCTTGAATAAATATGTCATTTTTATCGGAGGTCCAACTGCAAGTGGTAAAACATCAATGGCTATTGAACTGGCAAAAACATACCAGTGTGACATTATATCTGCTGATAGTCGACAATTCTATAAAGAGATATCCATTGGTACAGCTAAGCCCACCATAGAAGATAGAGCGGGAATTAAACACCACTTTATAGACTCTCTAAGCATAGGCGATCCTTATAGCGCAGGACAATTCGAAAGAGATGCTCTTCAATTGATAAAGGAGAAACACAGAAATCAAGATTATGTCATAGTTGTAGGCGGCACAGGATTGTATCATCGTGCCATATATCAAGGCCTCAATGAATACCCAAAAGTTGAAAAAGATATATTGGATTACTATGATCAAATATTATCAACTAAAGGCATATCCATTCTACAAGAAGAGCTTAGACTCAAAGATCCGGCATATGGAAGCAAAGTAGACATGGATAATCCACAACGGTTGATAAGAGCACTCTCTATAATAAAGGTCTCAAATAAAACTTTTAGCTCTTTTCAAACCTCAAGTATTAATAAAAGAAAATTTCAGTCCATCATGCTTTCAATAAATCTTGATCGGGTACTACTATACCAGCGAATTAATAAAAGAGTAGATTCGATGATTCAGGAGGGATTGATCCAAGAGGCTAAATCGGTATACCACCTAAGATACTTAAAGAGCTTAAACACCGTAGGTTACAGTGAACTTTTCAAGTATTTCGATGGTACATGGACTAAAAATGAAGCAATAGAGAAAATAAAGCAGCATACACGTAATTATGCAAAACGCCAGATCACCTGGTTCAAAAATCAGGATAAGTGGACTCAAGTACAGGATTTAGAGTCTGCTGGAACTATTATAAACAAGCATGTCTCCCAAAATTGATTAAAATATAAGTTCACACCATTATTTCGCAAGAGGGTCCCTCGTAACCAATTAAGTTTGATCAATAGACGCAAACAAAATATTATTTTGCATATATCAATATTACTATGTCTTGAACATATAATAATGCGTCAATCATAAAATATCTATGCTATAATTTGTCATAATGGCATAGAACAAAACAATTACTTTCCTTATTTTGTGTAAACAAACGTCATGAATCATGGGAAAAAAAATTGCTATTAATGGTTTCGGTAGAATTGGCCGACTCACTTTTAGAAATCTTATCAATCAGGAAAACATTGAGATCGTAGCGATCAATGACTTAACTGACAATGCCACTTTGGCCCACCTTTTAAAGTTTGATAGTGCACATGGAAAATTTGATGGTACTGTTGAAGCTACTGATGATGCCCTCATAGTCAATGGAACTGCCATCCAGGCTTATGCCGAAAGAGATCCGTCTCAATTACCTTGGGAAGAATTAGGTGTTGACTTAGTCCTTGAGTGTACAGGTATATTCAGAGACAAAGAAAAAGCGAGCATGCACTTAAAGGCAGGAGCTAAGGATGTCGTTATCTCTGCACCTGCAAAAGGAGAAGGCGTACAGACTATCGTTCTCGGCGTGAATGATGATGAGTTAGATCGTAGAGCAAAAGTATTCTCTAATGCATCTTGTACAACCAACTGTTTAGCACCAGTTATGAAGATTCTCGACGAAGAGTTCGGTGTAATTTACGGTGCGATGACAACGACTCATGCATATACTTCAGATCAAAGAATTCAAGATGCCCCTCATAGCGATATGAGAAGAGCAAGAGCTGCAGCATACAACATAGTACCTACGAGTACTGGAGCAGCTAATGCAGTAGGTAAAGTATTACCATCAGTGAAAGGTAAGTTATTTGCAATAGCAGTAAGAGTACCTGTAATTACAGGATCTATGGTGGAACTGAATGTAAGATTGAGCAAGAAAGTAAGCAAAGAAGAAATAAATGCAATGTTCAAAAAATATGCTGAAGGTCCTATGAAAGGTGTGCTGGAATATAGCACTGACCCATTAGTATCAAGTGACATCGTTGGTAACAAGCACTCGTCTATTTTTGATTCATTGATGACCGATATCAATGAAGACATGGTTAAAGTGGTCAGCTGGTATGATAATGAAGCAGGCTACTCTGCACGATTAGCAGATCTTGCTACGCTTATCGTCAAAGTTTAGTCATATGATACAATCCGTTGATGGAAAGAAAGTCCTTTGTCGAGTGGACTTCAATGTCCCTTTAGATAAGGAATATCAAATTACTGATGACACCAGAATAAAAAGAGCAATCCCAACAATAGAGGAATTGCTCAATAATGGTGCGGCAGTCATTTTGATGTCACACTTAGGGAGACCTCAAAAAAAGTTGAACGACGATGGCTCTATCAACAAAGAGAAGTTCACTTTAAGGCATGTTGCTCCTCGTTTAGCAACTCTCCTCAATAGACCTGTTATATTCGCTGATGACTGTATCGGTGATGATACAGAAACTAAAGTTGCAGAACTTCAATCTGGTGAAGTTCTTCTTTTAGAAAACACTCGTTTTCATAAAGGGGAATCTAAAGGTGATGAAGCCCTATCCGAATCATTGTCAAAACTCGGTGACATCTATGTAAACGATGCCTTTGGTACAGCTCATAGAGCTCATGCATCTACAGCTATTGTCGCACAGCATTTTAGCATTGACTGTAAGTCATTTGGATTATTGATGGAGTCAGAAATCACTAATGCCAATAAAGTACTGCATACCCCAGAGCGACCTTTAGTGGCTATCACTGGTGGAGCTAAGGTTTCAGATAAATTACTTCTTCTCGAAAAGTTGATTGACTTTGCTGATACTGTTATTATCGGTGGTGGCATGGCTTATACATTCTTTAAAGCTCAAGGTGGTACTATAGGAAACTCCATCTGCGAAGATGATAAGCTTGAACTTGCTCTTCAGTTAATGGAACAAGCCAAAAAGAAGAACACAAAGTTGTTACTCCCTATTGATAATATTGCTGCAGATGACTTTAGCCCAACGGCTAATAGTCAAGTTGTGGACAGTATGTCCATCCCTGATGGTTGGGAAGGTTTAGATATCGGTCCAAAATCTATTGAAGTCTTTAGCAAGGCAGTCAACGAGGCTAAGACTATCATTTGGAACGGTCCGATGGGAGTTTTTGAATTTGATAAATTTGCTGGAGGCACCAACGCAATTGCTAATGCAGTGGCCAAAGCAACTCAATCCGGAGCGTTTTCTTTAATTGGAGGTGGAGACTCAGTTGCTGCCATTAAGAAGAACGGATTAGATAGTGAGGTTAGCTTCGTCTCTACTGGAGGTGGAGCAATGCTCGAATACTTAGAAGGAAAAGGACTTCCTGGAATTAAAGCGATACGACAATAGAGAATCATACTTTTAGGAGAATTAAGGTCATATAAGCTATATGGGTCATTCTCCTAAAAGTGTTTTACTTCTTACTGGCACGCATCGGTCCAATACCAGTTTTCTTGCTAAGACATTTCAAGACGCTGGATTACATATAGGACACAATCTCATTCCAGAAGACTCATATAATTTTGAATGGTACTTAGAAGACGAGGACTTTGTCCAGCGTCACATGTATTTTATCAAAAAGTATGAACTTAAGTCCATGTACTCTATAATTGATTATAAAAAGTGTCGAAGCCTTCTAGTAGACCAGATTGATACTACCAGAGCTCAAGAATTAATTCAACAACGGCATTCCGTATATGATCTATTTGGATGGAAAGATCCAAGAACTTGTCATTTTCTTATATTTTGGGTCAAAATAATTCCGAATCTAAAGTGTGTGTTTATCATCAGGGATCCACATGCTGCCGTCAACTCAACACTTAAACAACATATAGAAAGATCTAAAATCAAATATCACCCTGATCTATGGTATAGGTATCACAGATTTTGGCAAGTATGTAATCAGCAGATATTGGACTTTTATAAAGCCCTCCAGATAAAAGCATTCTGATTTTCACTCCAGAAGACATTCTCGATCCTAGCGCTGAAGAAGAAATTAGTGATACAATCATTGATAATTGGAAATGTGACTTAAAGCGCATCCAACTTAGAAAAAATTACAATAAATATCTGATCACTACTCATCAGCAAAATAAGCCAGAAAGAGTAAATCAGAAATCTCAGAAGCTCTACAATGAACTAAATAAACTCAAATCATCAGAGAGAAACAAACATTAATCTAAACGTTGTACTAAGAGAACAAGAGTAAGAATAGACTTAGCCTGAGCAACACTATCTCCAAGAACTTTAGTCCAATTCACATCTTCTTTTTGGGATTTGCCCTAAAGATCAACAGGCTTTTTACCAACATTAATAACTGATACCTATAGGACCAATGGATGTTTTTTACCAATTGGAAATTTAGATTGGGTGGTCTTCACCTCTCCATTTGGGTGAGTGACCCAGATCTTATCCTTTCGGGCATTTTCTGCGAATCCACCAGCATATTCATTGATATAGAACAGTGGGTTTTTGCCTTTATGATAAGGAATCCTAATCGTGTTATCGATACCTACAATTTCTTGATTTTGAGTCTCTTGGATATTAGTTGCCCCAGCTATAGTCACATAGTCTTTTCTTTTTGGCAATATAATCACATCACCGTCCTTGAGCGCATAGTTGTACTTGGAGCTTCTATTCTCGAGAATTTCATCGAGCCTCATCACAATGTAGCCCAAGCTATCTTCGGAACGATAAAGCGTTGCCCCAGCAGCAAATGCCTCCTCATTTAAGCCTCCAGCCCTATATATAATATCAAAAACTGACTCATTGTCTTTAACAAGTCTATAATCACCAGGGAAAATAACCTCACCCCTAATGGTTACGTTCTGCTGTAACTCAAACTCAGGTATATAGCGAACAAATATGTTATCATATGGCTCTAATTGAAAAACTCCATCTTCGCTATTTAAATCTTCCAGATCATCTCTGCTCAAGGTATCCGTTTTAATCACCGTCTGAGTATGCTGATTATCTTGGATAATGACTCTGGAAATCTCAATTGCATTAGTCGCAGAAGATCGCTCAAAACCACTGGCTAAGGTTATGGCATCTCCAAGTGTCATTCACTGACCATGGGCAAACTCCCCTGGATTATTAACTGCTCCGATATACTAATCTGTATCTCGTCGTAAAATTCATTTCGAGAGTAGACATAGATAGAATCAAATGGCTCCAGCACTAAATTATCAGCATTGCTATCATCACCCATTAAATTTTCTAAATGTAGTCTGATAATCTCATAATCCCCTGGATTCAACGGATCTACTCTATTTAAATGAGCAAATGAATAAGCATCTCGTCTTAGTCCACCAGCCATTAATATCGCATCGCTTGTTTTCAGGCCTCTATTCTTATCATAAGATATCTGCTCTTCATAGTACAGCTCCTGCAATAGATACATATTGCTCATCAGTAAACCTTTCCTTTGGCCTGATCGTCAATTCATCCTTATCAATTAGTACTACATCAACTAATAATGGATCGGTACCTCCTAATACATCATCAATATTAATCGGAATCATACTTATTTGTCCGTCCTCATTAACTCACTTCAAAAATGCGAAATCTGTTTTAGATGACACCTTCAAATGACCTAAACTAATCAGATCAGAAATGGACATTTGAACAGCTCTCTCGTATACTCCTGGATGCCTCACCTCTCCAAATATGCTAATAAAATTCTCCAACGCTGCTGCTATAGAATCTACTGTTACCTGATCTCCGTTGAAGAGTTCAAAGTTTGATCTTGATTTTACTAATGAGGCATAGGGTATGTTCTTTACAACTCTCCTGTCCTCTTCGTACCTCGGTAACCTCATTGAGCTTTTATATGCTCCTTACTCAAGTCCACCGCTATATTTAATCAGCT